>JAFAFF010000252.1 GCA_023423605.1 Pseudomonadota bacterium | reverse complement strand
GAGCAGGTATTGACCAGCACAACATCGGCGTCTTCAGGGTTGTCGGTCAGCTCCAGCCCTTCGCTGGCAGCCAGTACGTCGGCCATGCGCGCCGAGTCGTACTCGTTCATCTGGCAACCGTGGGTCTTGATGTAAAGCTTGCCGCGCACCTGGTCGGGTCTGCGCGGGCCGGCGGGCAGCGGAACGATGCGGGTGTCGCCCTGAGCGACGGGAGGGAAGACGTCTGGCGTCCCGGTCATGGCGATTATTCCAGGCGGGTGGCGGGAAAGCCGCCTAGTCTACCCGCAGCCATCACGGCACAGGTAGAGCCTGCGCTGGCTTCGTGCACGACGTGCATGATGGGCAAGGGCCGATGAGGGTCCAGCCGGGTAGAGCGGGGCTCTGCCCCGCTGCGCGGTGGTGTCCCAGCCGGGCAGAGCCCGGCTCTACCTGCCGGACCGGCTCAGGACCTGGTTGCTGCTGCGTCGATCTCCCGTGCGCGCAACACGGCCGGGTGCGCGGCCATCCGCGCGATGTAGGCGGCGGTCGCCGGCCCTGGCTGCATCACGCCGAAGCTGCTCATCCAGCCCAGCGCACTGCCCCAGAGGAAGTCGACCGCGCTCGGCTCCGGGCCGAGGAAATAGTCGTCGCGGGCCAACTGCGCTTCGACCACCTGCAGCACCGTTTCGGCATCCACGTACGGCGACATGCCGCGTGGCGCCGGCTCGCGCTTCATGGCCTCGTCGACCATCGCCGGCTCGAAACAGGAACCGTAGAAGGCCAGCCAGCGCAGGAACGGGCCTCGCTGCGGGCTGCCGATCGCCGGTGCCAGGCCGGCCTCGGGGTACAGCTCGGCCAGGTACTGGTAGATGGCCACCTGCTCGGTGACCAGTACGCCGTCGTGGACGATCGCCGGAACCTTGCCCATCGGATTCAGCGCCAGGAAGGCCGGTGACAGGTTGTCGCCGGCTTTCAGGTCCAGGCGCTGCAGCGTGTAGTCCGCGCCCAGCGCTTCAAGCAGGTCCAGCGTGCCGTTGGAACGGGAGGGAAAGGCGTGATGGAAGGTGACATGGCGGCTCATGATGAATCCCGTTGATGGACAGTGGCGCCATGGTGGCGCAGTATCGCGGACGAAAACTGTCCTCGATGGACGACATGTCGCGTGCCAGTTTTTCATGTCCCTTCGATCCGCAGAGGAGCCGCCACGTGCGCCATACCGCCCAGCGCCTGTTGCGCCTGATCGGCCTGTTGCAGGCGCGCCGGCACTGGTCGGGCGCCGAACTGGCCGAACGCATGGGCGTGGACCGGCGCAGCATCCGCCGCGATATCGAGCGCCTGCGCGAGCTGGGTTATCCGGTGCAGGCCTCGTCCGGCGTGGGCGGCGGCTATCGGCTCGGTGCCGGTGCGCCGGCGTTGCCCTTGCTGCTGGACGAAGAGGAAGCGACCACCATCGCCATCGCCCTGCGCGCGGCGGCAGCCAGTATCGCGGGCATCGAGGATACGGCGCGTGCAGTGCTGGCCAAGCTCGATCCGCTGGTTCCCGCACGGCGACGCCAGCAGGCCGGTGAGGTGCATGCGGTTACGGCCACCTTGTCGCGCGCGCCGGAAGCCGATGCGCGCCTGCTCGGTACGTTGGCGCGTGCCTGCCGCCAGTGGCAGCGCCTGGCCCTGGACTATCGTGCCCGTGACGGCAGGGCATCGCAGCGGCAGGTGGAAGCCCAGCATCTGGTGAACTACGGCCACCGCTGGTACCTGCTGGCCTGGGACCTGGGGCGCGCGGACTGGCGCACGCTGCGGGTAGACCGTATAGAAGGCGTGCGTGCCGAGGACGAAAGGGGAACGTATCGGCGCTTGCCGGCACCTGCCGAAGTGATGGTGCAGCACGCGGTCAGCCATGCACCGTTCGCGTTGCAGGCCACGCTGCGCCTGGAAGGGCGCCTGGAGGACCTGCAGCCGTCCATTCCGCCATGGTGCGGTGTGCTTGAAGCCGATGGTCCGAAGCACTGCCGGCTGCGGCTGGGGGCGGAGACCCCGTCCATGCTGGCCGGGCAGATCCTGGGAATCGGCCTGCTGCCACAGCAGGTGATCACCTGGCCCCCTGCGTTGCGCGAAGAACTCGCCACCTGTGCCACGGCATTGGCCGCTGTGCTGGGCCGGGAACCGGAGCTGTCGGCAGCCTCCGGCAGTGGCCCACAGCCGGCGGGATGATCCAGCACCGCGCGAAGGGCAGGGCGCGGTGCGCCGCCGCCACGGCCAACGGCCGGGCGCCACCAGAATCGGGGCCATCGCACTTCCGGTGGTGGCTGACTGTCAGCCGGGGCCATCGCACTTCCGGTGGTGGCCGACTGTCAGTCGGCGCCATCGCTCTCCGCGGTGGTGGCCGACCGTTGGTCGGCCCCTGCTTGGCAAGCTCCGATGAAGCTGGGATAGTCGCGCCCATGAAGGGGATACTGGGGATCACGGCGATCATCATCGCTGCGCTGTCGGCTGTGCCGGCCAGCGCCGGTACCCTGTACAAGTGCGTTGGTGCCGATGGCATTCCCAGTTATGTGAGCAAGCGGGTGGCCGGTGCACAGTGCAGCGGCATCAGCTACCGGCGCGATGCAGCCCGCCCACGCCCTGCCGCATCCATGGCACCGCCGCCGCGCGCGCCGGTTCCCGCCGCCCGCACCCTGGAAGCCCCGGCATCCACGGCGGTGGCCCGCGGTGCGCCTGTCCCGGCATCATCGACCACCGGCATGGCAGCGGCCGGCAGCACCGCCATCGTGCCCGCCGCGGCTCCGTCCACCGCGAACAAGGCCGGCAAGGTGGTCAGCGGCCAGGTCTATGCGTACATGAAGGATGGCGTGCGCCATTACTCCAGTACGCGTCCGGCGCAGGTTGCCAGCCTGGGCCAGGTGCGGACCATCCGCTACAGCTTCATCGAACGCTGCTTTGCCTGCGGCGCCAATCCCGGCGTCAACTTCGGTTCGGTACGCCTGAACACCACGGCGTTCCAGCCCGAGATCGCCGCCGCCGCGCGGCAGTACGGCGTGGAAGAGGCGATCGTGCGTGCCATCATCCATGCCGAATCGGCCTACAACCCGATGGCGCTGAGCCGTGCCGGCGCGCAGGGATTGATGCAGCTGATGCCGCCGACCGCGAAGCGGTTCGGCGTGACCGACTCCTATGATGCCGCGCAGAACATCCGCGGTGGCGTGCAGTACCTGGCCTGGCTGCTGAAGCGCTTCAACGGTGATCTCACCCTGGCGGCGGCCGGCTACAACGCCGGCGAAGGTGCGGTGGATCGCCACGGTGGCGTGCCGCCCTACAGCGAGACGCGCTACTACGTGCAGCGCGTCGCCCAGCTGGCCGAACGCTACCGCGGTGCATCGGCGCCGGTGGCGACGGCGGCAGGCGCGCCCTGACGGTGGATTGCCGCCGCGCATGGCGGGCCCGCTGCCCCACGCATGATGTTTTCCCGCCGCCGGCCGGCATCCAGCCATGGTTGCGCAGGCGCGACCGTTGACCGCTGCGGAGGTTCCGTTACACTCGCTTCAGATTCAACGCAGCCTGGCCCCCACCAGGCTGCTGGCAGCCGTAAAGCTACCTAATCAATATCGGAGTGCCGGATGGCCAACGATGGGGTATACGATCCAGTCAACCATGGACGTCGCCGTTTTCTTTCCGCCACCACCGCCGTGGTCGGTGCGGTAGGCGTCGGTTTCACCGCAGTTCCCTTCATCAAGTCCTGGAATCCCAGTGCCCGCGCCAAACTGGCCGGCGCGCCCATCTCGGCGGACATCAGCGCATTGCAGGAAGGCCAGCGGCTCATCCTGGAGTGGCGCGGCCAGCCCATCTGGATCGTCAAGCGCTCCAAGGCCGTGCTGGATGCGTTGCCGGGGCTGGATGACCGCCTCAAGGACCCGGAATCGGGCGTCAAGGACCAGCAGCCGGATTACGTACTGAAGGAAAATCCGGAGCTGCGTTCGATCAAGGCCGATATCTCGGTACTGGTCGGCCTGTGCACGCACCTGGGCTGCTCGCCGGAAATGGTCGCCGAAATCCGCCCCGAACCCTACGACGCGCAATGGAAGGGGGGGTATTTCTGCCCCTGCCACAAGTCGCGCTTCGACATGGCCGGGCGGGTGTTCAAGGATGTGCCGGCGCCGATCAACCTGCTGGTGCCGCCGCACCATTACCAGGACGACAACACCATCATCATCGGCGTGGATCCGGAGGGAGCAGCCTGATGGCCAACATCCTGGTACGTACCGCCAGCGGCGTCGCCGACTGGGTCAATGCGCGCGCTCCCGGCCTGATGCCGGTCTACCGCAAGCACGTGAGCGAGTATTACGCGCCGAAGAATTTCAACATCTGGTATTACTTCGGCTCGCTGGCACTGCTGATCCTGGTCAACCAGATCGTGACCGGCATCTTCCTTACGATGCATTACAAGACCAACGCCGCCGAAGCGTTCGCGTCCATCGAATACATCATGCGCGACGTGGAGTGGGGCTGGTTGATCCGCTACATGCATTCCACCGGCGCCTCGCTGTTCTTCATCGTGGTGTATCTGCACATGTTCCGCGGCCTGCTGTACGGCAGTTACCAGAAGCCGCGCGAACTGGTGTGGATCCTCGGCATGCTGATCTACCTGGTGCTGATGGCCGAAGCCTTCATGGGCTACGTGCTGCCGTGGGGGCAGATGTCGTTCTGGGGCGCGAAGGTGATCATCTCGCTGTTCGG
>JAFAFF010000209.1 GCA_023423605.1 Pseudomonadota bacterium | reverse complement strand
CCGAACAGGTTCGGCACGAACACGATGCAGTGGCACAACGTGCCGGCACTCAGGGCGATCGCCACGTTGCGGGTACCGATGATCGATGCCAGCCGGGGCTGGTCGGGCATCCGCTCGCGTTCCTGGTAGATGCTTTCCACCACCACCACGGCGTTGTCCACCAGCATGCCGACGGCCAGCAGCAGGCCCATCATGGTCAGGATGTTCAGCGTCACGCCGGCGAAATACATGAAACCCAGGGTGATGACGAAGCAGATCGGAATGGCCAGGGTGACCATCAGCGTGGACGGCCAGTGGCGCAGGAAGAAGAACAGCACCGTCACCGACAGGATCAGCCCGACTCCGCCCGCTTCGGCCAGCTCCAGCAGCGAGGACGTCACCGCCTTGCCCTGGTTGTCGATCACCTTGACCTGCACATCGCGCATGCTGGGCTGCGCGCGGATCGCCTCGACCTCGGCCAGAGCCGCGCGCGATACGTCCACCAGGTTGGCGCTGCGCTCCTTGAACACGTCCAGGCCGATGGCCGGATTGCCATCCAGGCGACGGCCGTAGTTCATGCGAGTGGGCTTGAGCCGCACGTCGGCGATATCACCCAGGCGCAGGCCCTTGGCGTTGATGACCAGATCGCGCAGTTCCTGCAGGTCGGTGATCTCGCCCACCGGCTGGATGCGCACGCGCTGGCCATGGTCGTCGATCTGGCCGGCCGACAGCGAGAAATTCAGCGTGCGCAGCCGCTCGCTCAACTCGTTGATGCTCAGGCCGTGGGCATTGAGCCGGTTCGGATCGATGGCGATCTCCACCTCGTTCGGCGGCGCGCCGGAGATCTCCACGCGGGCCACGCCGGGGATGCGCTCGATGCGCCGCTTGAACTCACGGTCCAGCATGTCGTACGCGCCGGTCAGGTCGGCGGTGCTGGCCAGGCGCACCTTCAGCACCGGCTGGTCACTGCTGGACCACTTGAACACGTTGTAGCGCTGCAGGTCGTCGGGCAGGTCGCTGCGGATGGCATCGATGCGCTCGCGTGCGTCGGACGCGGCGATGGCGATGTCGCGGTCCCAGTCGCTGAACTCGATGAAGATGCCGGCGCTTTCCGAGGTGGCCGACGAGCGCATGCGCTTGATGCCGGTCATCGTCGCCAGGCTTTCCTCCACCGGGCGGATGATGGTGCGCTCGACTTCTTCGGGCGTGGAACCGGTATACGGGATCTGCACGAACAGGAACGGCGCGGTGATGTCCGGCAGCGCTTCCAGTGGCAGCCGGAACGAGGCGATCAGGCCCACCACCACCAGCGAGATGAAGCACATGATGGTGGTGACCGGACGGCGGATGGAGAACTCGGCGATGCTCATGCCGGTTCCTCCAGCGGCTGCCCGGCGCCCGTGCCGTCATCGGTACCGGCGTGCAGCATGCGGCCGCGCTGGCGATAGTAGGCATCGCCCTTGCGGTCCATCAGGTCGTAGACCACCGGGATCACCAGCAGGGTGAGCAGCGTGGACACCAGCAGGCCGCCGATCACGGTGATGGCCATCGGCGCGCGCACTTCCGCACCCTCGCCCATCGCCACCGCCAGCGGCAGGAAGCCGAACAGCGTACACAGCGTGGTCATGATGATCGGCCGCAGGCGCGAACGTGCCCCCTCCACCAGGGCCTCATGCTTGGGCACGCCGGCCTCGCGCAGCTGGTTGACCTTGTCGATGAGGATGATCGCGTTCTTGGTGACCAGCCCGACCAGCAGGATCAGGCCGATGAACACCACCACGGAAATGGGCTTGCCGGTCAGCAGCAGGGCCAGCACCGCGCCCACCAGCGCCAGCGGGATGGTGAACAGGATGACGAACGGATGCAGCAGCGATTCGAACTGCGATGCCATCACCAGGTAGACCAGGAAGATGGCCAGGCCGAAGGCGAACACCAGCGAGCGCGCAGACTCGGCCAGCTCCTCGCCCTGCCCGCCGATGTGCATGCCCACCGCCGCGCCCAGCGGCTGTTCGGCCACCATGCCCTGCACTTCGCGCATGGCCGCGCCCAGATCGATGTCGCGCAGGTTGGCCGATACCACCGCCACCCGCGTCTGGTCGGCACGATGGATCTCGCTCGGCCCGGTGGTGGCAACCACGTCGGCCACCGCATCCAGGGTCACCGGCCGCGCGCTGCCGGGATTGACGATGAGCCGGCGGATGCTGTCCACGCTGGCGCGGTCGCCTTCCTGGGCACGCACCAGCACGTCGATCTTGCGGTCGCGGAAGCTGTAGCGCGTGGCGACATCGCCACGTACTTTCTTCACCACCACGTCGGCGATCTGCCGGGTGGTCAGGCCCAGCGCACCGGCGCGTTCCTGGTCGAAGCGGATCTGCACTTCCGGGAAGCCTTCCTCCACGGTGGACTTGACGTCGGCATAGTGCGGATTGCCGCGCAGCATCGCCGCCAGGCGCTGGCCGGCCTGTTCCAGCGAGGCCATGTCCTGCCCGCGCAATTCGATTTCCAGTGGCGTGGAGAAGCTGAACAATGCAGGGCGCGCGAAATCGACCTGCACGCCGGCATGTGCTGCCATGGTGCCACGCAGCCGCTCGGTGATCGCCGCTTCGGTGCGCGCGTCGCCGCCGCCGACCATCACCACCGTCAGCTTGCCGATGTTCTCGCCGCTTTCGGTGGGACTGGCATCCAGCCGCGTGCCACTGCCGCTGACGCCGTACAGCGACTGGATGCCTTCGCCGCTGGCGGCCTTCGGGTCGCCGTGCTGCAGCTGCAGTTCGCGCACCAGCGCATCGGTCTGCTTCAGCGGCGTACCGGCGGGCAGCTTCACGGTCATTTCGAAGCGGTCCTGGGCCAGCTGCGGGATCAGGTCGGCGCCGAGCATCGGCACCACCGCCATGGTGGCCACGAAGGCCAGCGCGGCCGACGCCAGCACCTTGCCGGGATGGGCGAGCGCGCTGGGCAGCAGGCGCAGGTAGCCGCGTTCGGCACCGGCATAGGGTTTCATGGCCATGTCGCTGGCCCTGCGCATCAGCGGACCGACCACCGCCACCAGCGCGCGCCAGCTGCGCACCACCAGCCAGGCCAGGCCGAAGAAGCCCCAGCGCATGCCGGCGACGACACCGCGACGGCCACCGGCCACCGGCTTCAACCAGCGGTTTTCCGGCTGCCACGCGGCCGCGGCCGGCTCCTCCGGGAAGGCCAGCGGCGGCCGGCCCTTCAGCGAGCTCAGCATCGGGATCAGCGTCATCGACACCAGCAGCGAAATGGCGATGGCGATGGCAACGGTCAGCGCCTGGTCGCGGAACAGCTGACCGGCGATGCCATCGACGAATACCAGCGGCAGGAACACCGCGATGGTGGTCAGGGTGGAGGCGACCACCGCCATGCTCACTTCGCGGGTGCCGGCGATGGCTGCCTGCAGCACGCCCAGGCCACGTTCGCGCGCCTTGGCGATGCTTTCCAGCACCACGATGGAATCATCCACCACCAGGCCGGTGGCCAGTGCCAGGCCCCCCAGCGACATCACGTTCAGGCTCAGGCCCAGCTGGCCCATGAAGAAGAACGTGGCGATGATCGACACCGGCAGCGACAGGCTGATGACGAAGGTGCTCCAGCCATCGCGCAGGAACAGGAAGATGATCAGGATGGCCAGCACGCCGCCAATCACCGCGTCCTTCTTGACATCGCTGATGGCGTGCTCGATGTAGCGCGACTGGTCCTCGATGGTGGTCAGTTCGGCGTCGGCCGGGAACGTGCTCTTGATCTGCTCCAGGCGCGCGCGCAGTGCTTCGGCGGTAGCGACGGTGTTCGCATCACCTTCCTTGTAGATCGCCAGTTCGACCGCCTCCTTGCCGCCGAGCCGGATGATGGCTTCACGCTCCTTGTAACCCTGGCGCACGCTGGCCACGTCCTTCAGGCGGACGGGAAC
>JAFAFF010000195.1 GCA_023423605.1 Pseudomonadota bacterium | reverse complement strand
ATCCAGCAGCCTCCCAATCCAGCCCCTGTCATCGGGCCGTGAAACAGGGTAAAATGACGCGCTTCCCCACATCTCGGGTATGCCGATGCTGCGCATCCAGGCTGAAGCACTCACTTACGACGACGTCTCGCTCGTCCCCGCCCATTCGATCGTCCTGCCCCAGGACGTCAATCTCGAAACGCGGCTCACCCGCAACCTGCGACTGAAGCTTCCCATCCTGTCGGCAGCCATGGATACGGTCACTGAAGCCCGCCTGGCCATCGCCATGGCGCAGCTTGGCGGCATGGGCATCGTCCACAAGAATCTCAGCGTGGAGCAGCAGGCCGCCGAAGTGGCCAAGGTCAAGAAGTTCGAGGCCGGCGTCATCCGCGACCCCATCACCGTGGGCCCGGAAACCACCATCCGCGATGTGCTGGCGCTGACCCGCGCACGCAACATCTCCGGCGTGCCGGTGGTCGACGGCGGCCAGCTGGTCGGCATCGTCACCCATCGCGACATGCGCTTCGAGACCGAACTCGACGATCCGGTCCGCCACATCATGACCAAGAAGGATCGCCTGATCACGGTCAAGGAAGGCGCCGCCTCCGATGAAGTGCTGCAGCTGCTGCACCGCAACCGCATCGAAAAGGTGCTGGTGGTCAACGATGATTTCGCCCTGCGCGGCCTGATCACCGTCAAGGACATCCAGAAGAACACCGATTTCCCGAATGCCGCCAAGGATGTCGCCACGCGCCTGCTGGTCGGCGCGGCCGTCGGCGTCGGTGGTGATACCGATCGCCGCGTCGAAGCGCTGGTCGCCGCCGGCGTGGACGTGATCGTGGTCGATACCGCGCACGGCCATTCGCAGGGCGTGCTGGATCGCGTCAGCTGGGTCAAGAAGCACTTCCCCGACGTGCAGGTCATCGGTGGCAACATCTGCACCGGTGAAGCGGCATTGGCGTTGCTGGACAGCGGTGCCGACGCGGTCAAGGTGGGTATCGGCCCGGGCTCCATCTGCACCACGCGCGTGGTGGCTGGCGTCGGCGTGCCGCAGGTCACCGCCATCGACCTGGTGGCCGAAGCGCTGCAGGACCGCATCCCGCTCATCGCCGACGGTGGCATCCGCTATTCGGGCGACATCGGCAAGGCACTGGCGGCCGGCGCATCGACCATCATGATCGGCGGCCTGCTGGCCGGTACCGAGGAATCGCCCGGCGAAACCGAGCTGTTCCAGGGTCGTTCGTACAAGAGTTACCGTGGCATGGGCTCGCTGGCGGCCATGGAGAAGGGGTCCAAGGACCGCTATTTCCAGGATGCGTCCAGCGCTGACAAGCTGGTGCCCGAAGGCATTGAAGGGCGCGTGCCGTACCGCGGTCCGGTCGGCGGCATCATCCACCAGCTGATGGGCGGCCTGCGCGCCACCATGGGGTATGTGGGCTGCGGCACCATCGAAGAGATGCGCAGCAAGCCGAAGTTCGTGAAGATCAGCGGCGCCGGCCAGCGTGAGAGCCACGTCCATGACGTGCAGATCACAAAGGAACCGCCGAACTACCGCGCCTGATGCGGGACGGAAGAAGAGGAACGAGGAAGCAGATTCCCGTTCCTCTTTCTCTATCTGCCGTCGCCATCCGTTGCTGGTTTCCTCTCCTGTTTCCCGTTTTCATCCATGCATTGCCCGGGCGCCATGACCAACATCCATAACGACAAGATCCTCATCCTCGATTTCGGCGCGCAGTACACCCAGCTGATCGCACGCCGCATCCGCGAGATCGGCGTGTACTGCGAGATCTGGGCGTGGGATCACGACCCGGCGGAGATCGCCGCGTTCGGCGCCAAGGGCATCATTCTTTCCGGTGGACCGGAATCGACCACGCTGCCGGGCGCGCCTGCCGCACCGCAGGAAGTGTTCGACAGCGGCCTGCCGGTTTTCGGAATCTGCTACGGCATGCAGACGCTGGCCGCGCAGCTGGGCGGTGCAACCGAAGCTGCCGACCAGCGCGAGTTCGGCCATGCCGAAGTCAACGTGGTCCACCCGGATGCACTGTTCGCCGGCCTGAGCGACCACCCGGGCGAAGCACGCCTGAACGTGTGGATGAGCCACGGCGACCACGTATCGGTGGCGCCGCCGGGCTTCACCGTCACCGCCACCACCGACCGCATTCCGGTGGCGGCGATGGCCAACGAGGAAAAGCGCTGGTACGGCGTGCAGTTCCATCCGGAAGTGACCCACACCCTGCAGGGCCAGGCGCTGCTGCGCCGGTTCGTCGTGGATGTGTGCGGCTGCGAAACCCTGTGGACCGCCGCCAACATCATTGACGACCAGATCGCCCGCGTGCGCGAACAGGTGGGCGATGACGAGGTGATCCTGGGCCTGTCCGGTGGCGTGGATTCGTCGGTCGTGGCGGCACTGCTGCACAAGGCCATCGGCGAGAAGCTGACCTGCGTGTTCGTGGATACCGGCCTGCTGCGCTGGCAGGAAGGCGACCAGGTGATGGCGATGTTCGCCGAGCACATGGGCGTCAAGGTGATCCGCGTGAA
>JAFAFF010000123.1 GCA_023423605.1 Pseudomonadota bacterium | reverse complement strand
GGGAACCGGGCCTGGAGGATCCTTGCGTTGTCTTCCACCGCCCGGCTCCAGTCGCGCTGCTCCTGTCGGGTGGTTTCGGTTGGTGCGGGCATCAGGTGGTCGCTGAGGACCTGTACCGGACCCTCGTCGATCGATACGCCGATACGCAGGCGGTTTCCACCGCTGACATCCAGGGTCGGAACGAGATACAGGTAAACGATGAGCGCGCCGCCCTGCGAGGTGGACACATCGTATTCAACGCGCACGCCCTCTTCGATAGTGGTGGCCGGGCGTCCCTGCGGCAGGGCAACGATGGCGCCTTCGGTACGGCCGAGATGCGGCACCACCTGCCACTGCAGTCCTGCGCCAGCGATGCTGCGCGAAAAGTGCGGCGCTTCGATGGCGGTGGTGCCCGCTGCCGCCGGAAATACCGGCGCGCTGAAGTGGAGCGTGGCCGGCACGGCACCGGCAGGCACACGCACCACATCCGGCATCACCTGGGTTTCCGGCTGCTGCCAACCGGTGTAACCGATATGGGTCTGCAACATCATGCCGTCCCACTTGCCTCCGTTGAGCGCGTGGTAACGCGCGCTGATCTCCGCGTCCCGGGCAAACGCGGCCTCGGCCAGGTCCGCGAAACGGTTCGCCCGCGGATCGTTCTCTGCGGCCAAGCGACAGTTCCACGCCACCGCGTAGTACAGGCGGTAGAGATTGCCCAAGGCGATGATCGGATGTTCCACCAACTGGAACCAGGCATCCTGGTGACTGGCCGGCAATGTTGCCCTGGTCTGCTGCGCCTCGCGTTCCAGCGCATCCCACTCGGCCACCATGACACCGAATTCGCCACCATCAAGCACGTCCGGCGTGTGGCCACCCAGCGCGAAACTGCCTGCGTCGATCAGCTCCGGCTTGCGCCGGGCGGCGTACTGGCTGTAACGCGTCACCAGCCCTGCGATGGCATCGGCGTGCTGCGCGCCGAAGGTGGCGCGGGCCCAGTCGTGCGGAAAACGCTTCAACGCCGCCAGATCCATCGATTGCGGATCCCAGGCATGCTTCATGAAGAAGTCCAGCGGGTACTCCATCGGCTTGATGTCGCCGACATTGACGATCCACAGCGACCGGGCGCCGCGCTGGTAAACCAGATCCATCTGCTGCCAGGTCTTCTCGATCTGGGTGGTGTTGAGCCACTTGTAGTTGCGCGGCGCGCCCACGTAATCGAAGTGATAGTAGACGCCGAAGCCCCCCGCACGTTCGACATCGCGGGTCGGCAGACGCCGGTTCTGGCCCCAGTTGTCGTCGGCGAACAGCAGGATCACATCGTCCGGCACTTCCATTCCATGGTCGTAGTAATCCTGCACCTCCTTGTACAGCGCCCACACCTGGGGCGTTTCTGCAGCGGGCTTTCCTGTCACCTCGGCGATGATTCGACGCTGGTCGGCCACGATGTCCTGCAGCAGCGTGGTCGCCGTCCCTTCGGCCATGGCTTCGTCGCCGTCCCCGCGCATGCCCAGGGTAACGATGCTTTCGTACGGTCGGCCATCGCCACGCGACATCATCCGCTCCACTCCCCCGCGCCAGAACGCACGCAGGTTCTCCCTGTTGCTGCGGTAATCCCAGGGCCCACCTGTGGTGCCGTCTTCGCGGTTGCGATGCCATTCGTCGTGCGCGCGCATCATCGGTTCATGATGCGTGGTGCCCATGACCACGCCCATGGCATCAGCCAGCACCATGTTGCGGGGATCGTCATCGTTGAATGCCTTGGGTGGCCACATCGCCGGCCACAGGTAATTGCCCTTCAGGCGCAGCAGCAGTTCGAACACGTGCGCATACAGGTCCGCGTTGATGCCACCGAAACGCTTCCGGGCCCAGGTACTGAACGCGGGGTCCTCATCGTTGATGAAGAAGCCCCGGTATTTCACCTTCGGGCGATCCCGGTGCACGCCTGCGGTGATATGCAGTTCATGGCGGCGCTGCACGGGCACGTCCGCCCACCAGTACCAGGGAGACACGCCGATCTTTTCAGAGAGATCGTACAGGCCGAACACGGCTCCGCGCCGGTCCGATCCCACCACCACCAGAGCGCGTTCGACGCCGGGCCAGGGCTGCTCGACCACCGCCTGGCGGTAGCCTTCCCATTGACCTGCCAGGCCCTGGACATCCAGCTTGCCCGCCTGAACCAGCGAATCGATGAGTGCGCTGGCGCCCAGCATGCCGGCGATGACCACCGGCCCCTGCGCATCCTGGACATCCTGCACTCGTGCCGGCATCTGTCCGCTGACGCGTTGCAGATCCGCGGCGAATCCGTCAGCGGCATGCAGTACTGCCGGGTCG
This sequence comes from Pseudomonadota bacterium, assembly GCA_023423605.1. Lineage (GTDB taxonomy): Bacteria > Pseudomonadota > Gammaproteobacteria > Xanthomonadales > Xanthomonadaceae > Stenotrophomonas. The sequence continues at coordinate 3,349 of JAFAFF010000123.1, read as the reverse complement.
GCGGTCGATTCCACCAGCAGTGCGGCCGGTCTTGATTGCCTGATCAGGGGAAAACTGCCCGCCATGGACTGGTCGCAGACCGATACCGGCGCCGTGCATGCGAAAGCCGTCGGCATCTGCAATGCGCACGCGGACAGGATGAGACAGATCAGTACGCCTTTCATCGTTTCTCCTGCCCCGGCACACGGCGCAGGGATCTGATTGGAAGACAGACGGCGGATTTGGTAGCGCTATCATTCGTGGAGGCAGCATATCGCGTCCACGGCGAGCGTCCTGCTGCGCTGCGGAAGCGCAGCACACGTCGGGCAATCGGGTGAGGAAACAAGGAACCGCAGGATCACCAGCCGTTGGGCAGGGGGTGCAAAGGATTCCAAGGAACTGCGGAGCGCCATGGCTGCCGCGAAATGCTGCGGGATATGGAGCGGGCGAAGGGAATCGAACCCTCGTCAGTAGCTTGGGAAGCTACAGCTCTACCATTGAGCTACGCCCGCGTTGCAGGGCAACAGTCTATTCGGGCGGCGGCCCGCAGCGCAACGGTTACGCGTGGCGGTGCAGCCGACCCGTTGTCGGCTGCACCGCAAGCCCACCGGCGATGGACCGGCTTCAGGTGGCGATGCGGTGACGACCAACGGTCGTCACCCACCGACATTTCAGAAGCTGCCGCTGAAGCTGGCGAAGATGGACGTGTCCATCGCCTTCTTCTGCATGGTGCTCGCGCTCAGGCCGATGTTGCTCTGCAGCCCGAACAGTTCCATGCGCGCGCCGAGGACGGCGGTCGCGTAGTCCTTGTCGAACTCCAGGCCCGGCACGCGGAACGTGCCCGCGCCCGGCACGCTTTGCAGCCACGCGCTGGCCTGCTGGCCGTCCTCGAACTCATGGTCGTAGGTGACCTGCAGGTACGGCTTGACGCTGCCGCCATCCAGGCGCACCTGCCAGCCGATGCTGCCGGTGGTGGAATCGTTGTCCTGGTCGGCATAACCGAGCGCGGTGGCGCTGGTGTTGCTTTCGGTATAGCCGTCCAGCTTGATCTTCTGCCACACCACTGCGGCAACCGGGCCATGGCGCACGCCGCCTTCCTGGCCGAACTCGTAACCGGCGTTCAATGCGACCGTCAGGTTGCTGCCTTCCGGCGACCCCTTGTGCTCGCGAGTGGCCGGGCCGAGCTGCACCTTGCGGGTCACGTCGTAATCCAGCCAGCTGTAGCTGACCTGGCCGGTGACCGACGCGCGATCGCCATACCAGCCACCGAACAGGCCCAGGGTGGTGTCGGACTGGGTGAAATCGCCCATGCTGTTGCCGAAATCGGCATCCATACGGCCGTAGCCGGCGAAGCCGCCGAACACCATGCCGTCACGTGCCCAGTCGATACCGAACAGACCCGCCGGTGCCATGCCGTCATACAGATCGGCATGGTCGTACCGCTGCATGTCCCCGCGCAGGCCGCCCCACCAGGACATGCCATCGGCCGGACGGCTGCCCAGATGCATGGCCACCTGGTCGGCGCGCGAACGGCCGATGGTTTCCGCCGAATGGCTCAGCACCTGCTGCAATCGCGGGCCTTCCAGCACCGAAATGGCGTACTGGCCCAGCATGGCGTGGGTGGCGGTGGACGGATGCACGCCATCGGCGAACACATAGCTGTTGGCGGCATCGGCGGCGACAAGGCTGGTCGGATTGCAGGTCACCGACGAGGCGGTGGTGCAGGCCATGCCGGTGGCATTGCGGAAACCGTAGGCCGACGGATCGGCGACAATTTCCTGGAGGATGCCGAAGGTGTCCAGCGGAATGAAGGTGATGCCGGCCTGCTTCAGGCCACCGTACAGCGCATCGTTGTAGGCCGAGGCCAACGCCGTGCCCTGTGCCATGTAGGCGGCGCCGCCGGCGCGGAAGCTCGGGGTCAGCCCGATGTCCGGCAGGTTCGGCACCAGCACGTATTGCGCGCCGGCCTGGGTGAGCGCACCCACGATGCCGATCTGGTTGGTCACCGCCGCGCCGATCACGGCCGGAGCCTGCGCGGGGCTGGTGATGGCGAACAGATCGTTCGGGCCACCCCACACCGAATAGAGCGCGTTCGGGTCGGCCTTGCCGCCATTGGCGGCCAGATAGTTCGTCGCCTGGGTCTTCAGCGACGGCGTGGGGCCCAATGCACCCACCACATCGGTCGCTACCGTGGCGCCGCCGGCGGCATAGTTGTCGCCATTCTGTCCATTGCCGTTCGGGCTGGCGTTGGTGCCGTAATGATTGGCAACGTACTCGGCCCACACCCAGCCCGGATTGGTGGTGAAGCGGCCGATGATCGGCTGGGCCTCGGCGGGCAGCAGCGGACGGAAGAAGCCGCTGTCGGTCAGGCTGTCGCCGATGAACACCGTGCGCGTGAAGGCCGGCTCGGTGGCCATGGCCGGCATGGCCGCAAGCGCGAGCGCGGTAGCGATCAGCGTGCGGACGGGACGTTTGCTGGACAACATGTGGAACTCCTGTAGGGGTGAATCGCCAGCAATACGCCAGCGCACGGGGCAATGGTTTCACCCATGCCGGCAAAGTCACGCTGCGCCGCGGCATGCGCCGCCATCGCAGGGGCATGCGGCGGTGGCATGAGCGGCGGTTGCCAGTCTGCCGATGCCTTCACGCATGGACTGGGAGACAATGACGACATGAACATCCAGCTCAATGGCCAACCCCGCACCCTGACCGCTTCGGCGACCGTCCACGACCTGCTGCAGGCCGAGCAGCTGCTCGAACGCCGCGTGGCGGTGGAAGTGAATGGTGAGATCGTCACCCGCAGCCTGCATGCCAGCCATGTACTGGCCGAGGGCGATGTGGTGGAGATCGTGCACGCACTGGGCGGCGGGTGACCGGCCAGGTAATGGGTGTGATGACCCATCATGGGCTGGGTGCCTGGTAACCGGTGAGACCTGATATCCGGTGGGTAGCTGGTACCTGGTGGGTAGCTGATATCTGGTGGGTGACTGGTACCTGGTGGGTGACTGGTACCTGGTGGGTGACTGATACCTGGTGGGTGACGACCGTTGGTCGTCACCATGCCGCCCCTCGCGAACAGCACGGCGCTGCGCGCCGCCGCCACGACCAACGGTCGGGCGCCACCGGGTTCCAGCCTGGCCTGCCACCTGGTTGGTGGCTGGTAGCTGGTGGATGGCTGGTAGGTGGCTGGTACCTGGTGGGTGGCTGGTACCTGGTGGGTGACTGGTACCTGGTGGGTGACGACCGTTGGTCGTCACCAGGCCGGCCCTCGCGCACAGCACGGCGCTGCGCGCCGCCGCCACGACCAACGGTCGGGCGCCACCGGGTTCCAGCCTGGCCTGCCACCTGGTTGGTGGCTGGTAGCTGGTGG
>JAFAFF010000105.1 GCA_023423605.1 Pseudomonadota bacterium | reverse complement strand
CACCTTGCGGTTGAAGAACTTCCAGGAAAACAGCAGCGCCAGCACCAGTACCACCAGCACGCTCCAGCCGGCCCCGCCGCCCAGCGTGAACCAGGGCGGTGACAGTGAAAATGCCGGCACGTGGCTGTCGCCGACCATGCGCCCTCCGGTGGCGTACAGGCCCAGTGCCGCTGCTGTGAGCATCGGCAGCAGGATCCACAGCAGCCCGGCTGCGGACGTGGCGACGACATCGAACTCGCGGGGCTCGCTGCGGCTCATTGCCGGTCCTCCGTGCAACGGCGCTGTCCATCGCTGGCCCGCGGCGCAGCGCGGCGCCCCCGCCAGTATCCAGCCCAGTGCCCAGGCATGTCAGATCTCCTTCTTGAAGACGAGCATCGCCGGTTTCATCGGCGAGACGTTGATGATGTTCACCAGTTCCCAGCCCAGCTGGCCGTGTCGGTTCAGTTCGGCCTGTATGTCAGCTTCCTTGAAGCCGCCCATCAGGCCCCGCGGTTTGATCTCGATGACCTGGTACGTCCAGCGCCTGCTCATTCGGTGTTCTCCCGGGAAGAGGATGAAGGAAGTTTCGGCAAGCGCCCGGCCTTGCGCAGCGCATCGCGCAGCACGTATTCGATCTGGGCATTGACGCTGCGCAGCTCGTCGTCGGCCCAGCGCTGTACCGCCGCCAGAATGTCGGCGTTGATGCGCAGCGGATAGGCTTTCTTCTCGCTCATGGAATCTCCTGCGACGGCAGGCGCGACGACAGTGGCCAGCCGACGGCCGGCCTCATGCCGTCAGCGCCCGGTCAATACAATGAACCGGTATTGACCACCGGCTGGGTGCCACGGTCGGAGCACAGCACGGTAAGCAGGTTGCTCACCATGTGCGCCTTGCGTTCTTCATCCAGCTGCACCACGCCATTCTTCTGCAGTTCGGCCAGGGCCATTTCGACCATTCCCACCGCACCGGCGACAATGCGCGTACGTGCGGCGATGACGGCGTTCGCCTGCTGCCGCTGCAGCATTGCCTGGGCGATCTCCGCCGCGTACGCCAGGTGGCTGATGCGCGCATCGACGATCAGCACGCCGGCATCGGCCAGGCGTTCGGCGAGCTCGTTCTTCAGGTGCAGGGAGATCTCGTTGGCATGGCTGCGCAGCGCGAGCTGGCCGTCCTCGTGCTGGTCGTAGGGGTAACTGGTGGCCATGGCACGCAACGCCGATTCGGACTGGATGTGCACGAAGCTCTCGTAGTCGTCCACGTTGTAGACCGCCTCGGATGCATCGATCACCTGCCAGACGATCACCGCGGCGATCTCGATCGGACTGCCATCCAGCTCGTTGACCTTGAGCTTGCCGCTTTCGAAATTGCGCACGCGCTGGCTGACCCGGCGCTTGCTGTAGAAGGGGTTGTTCCAGCGCAGGCCGTTGTCCTTCACCGTGCCCACGTATTTGCCGAACAGGCTGAGGACGGCGGCCTGGTTGGGTTGCACGGTATACAGCCCGGCAAGTGCCATGATCGCAGTGGCGACCAGCAGCACCATCAGCAGGATCAGCGGAAGCGCCATGGTGCCGCCCTGCGCGGATACCAGGTGGATGAAGCAGGCGCAGGCAAGCGCGGCGGCGACCACGGCCGCCGCGATCACGGCCAGGCCGTTGAAGGAAGACAGTGACTTCTCTTTCATGGCGTTACGTCCTTGATGGTTCCAGAAACGATATCATAGTGATATCAATTGTACGCGCCGTTCGTCGGCCCGGCAGGTGAGCGGCTAGAATGCCGGCCCGCCTCCTACGTAATGCTGGAATGCCCATGTCCGAGCTTGGAACCCCGCTTTCGTCCTCCGCCACGCGTGTGCTCCTGCTGGGTTCAGGGGAGCTTGGCAAGGAGGTGGCGATCGAGCTGCAGCGGCTGGGCGTGGAGGTCATCGCGGCGGACCGGTACGCGGATGCCCCGGCCATGCAGGTGGCGCACCGCTCGCATGTCATCGACATGCTGGATCCGGCCGCGCTGCGCCGGGTGATCGCCGACGAACGGCCGCACCTGGTGGTGCCGGAGATCGAGGCCATCCATACCGCGACGCTGGTGGAACTGGAACAGGAGCAGGGGCTGCGCGTGGTGCCTACCGCGCGGGCCGCGCGCCTGACCATGGACCGCGAAGGCATCCGCCGGCTGGCTGCGGAAACGCTCGGCCTGCCGACATCGCCGTACCGGTTCGTGGATACCGAAGCGGAATATCGCCAGGCGGTCGAGGCGATCGGCCTGCCATGCGTGGTCAAGCCGGTGATGTCATCGTCCGGCAAGGGCCAGAGCACGCTGCGCAGCGAGGCCGACATCGCGCCGGCATGGGCGTATGCGCAGACCGGTGGCCGTACCGGTGCCGGGCGCTGCATCGTCGAAGGATTCATCGATTTCGATTACGAGATCACCCTGCTGACGGTGCGCCATGCGGGCGGCACGTCGTTCTGCGCGCCGATCGGCCATCTGCAGAAGGATGGGGACTACCGCGAGAGCTGGCAGCCGCAGCCGATGTCGGCAGCGGCGCGGGCGCGCGCCGAAGCCGTTTCCCGGGCGATCACCGATGACCTGGGGGGCTGGGGGGTATTCGGTGTTGAGCTGTTCGTGAAGGGCGACGAGGTGTGGTTCAGCGAGGTGTCGCCGCGCCCGCACGATACCGGGCTGGTCACGCTGGTATCGCAGGAGTTGAGCCAGTTCGCGCTGCATGCGCGGGCGATCCTGGGCCTGCCGCTTCCGGTGATCCGCCAGAGCGGACCATCGGCGTCCTGCGCGCTGCTGGCGCAGGGCGAGGGTGTGCCGTTCTTCAACAATGTGGCAGCGGCGCTGCAGGCTGCGGATACCGCGGTCCGGCTGTTTGGAAAGCCGGGCGTGCATGGCCAGCGCCGCGTGGGCGTGACCCTGGCGCGCGGCGAAGATGTCGAGCAGGCTCGTGCCACCGCCCGTGCCGCCGCCGATGCCATCGGCGTGGAGCTGCGCGCGTTCGCCGCCCCGTAGCGCCGGGCTCTGCCCGGCTGGGGCATGTCCGATCATCACGTAGAGCCGGGCTCTGCCCGGCTGGAGCATGACCGATCATCACGTAGCGCCGGGCTCTGCCCGGCTGTGGGTGTGCCGGCAAGTTGCCTGGCAAGCGGGGCAGAGCCCCGCTCTACGGGTATCCGGAAAGCGGCCGGATCGGTGGCGGCTTACGGCTGTACGTCGGCCCATACCAGGTGGTGGTCGCTGCCGTCGGCGATCTTCGCCTCGGCACTGCCTTCGGCCGGCCAGAACACGCCGCCGCCCAGGTACGTGAAGCCGACCGAGGGCAGCACGTAATCCAGCCGCATCGTGCCGGATTTCGGCCCGAAATCGCCGGTGGCATGCTGGGGCGCGCCACGCCGCACGATGCCCTTCGCGGCATAGGCCAGGCTGGTCTGCTCACCCCCTACGCTGGCGGGTGTCGGATGGCGCAGCACCCGCGGATGTTCGATCAGCTCGACGATGCCTTCGTGGCGTCCGTCGCCATCCACGGGATCGTTGTTCAGATCTCCCAGGATCACGAAGCGGGCGTCCTGGGGCAGGCCGCCACAGCGTCCCTGGTCGTCGCACAGCCACGGCTTTCCGCCCGCCGACAGGTATTGCTGCCACAGCCGCAGCTCGTCGTGGTTGCGCGCCGCATTGCGCTTTTCGGGGCCGTCGAACACCGGCGGGGTGGGGTGCGACACCAGTGCATGCACCACGCCGGCCGGGGTCTTCACCGGCACATCCCAGTGCGATTTGGAGGACAGGCGCAGCTGCGCCCATACCGCATCGCTGTGGAAGGGCTTGCCGGTGCGCGGGTCCAGCGGGCGGATGGCGCCGGGCAGCGTGCTCCACTTCAACAGCTGGAAGCTGCGCACCTGCGCTTCATCGATCGGGTAGCGGGACAGCACCAGCATGCCGTACTGCCCCGGGTGCAGGCCGTAGCCCCATGCATCATTGCCACGGTTGCGGCCTTCACCGCCGACCTGGCCGTTGTTGTCCAGGTCCAGCCCGCTGGGCACGCCGGTATTGACCGGTGCCAGATACCGGTAGGCGAAGTGCAGCGGTTCGCCACCGCCGGCCTGCGCCACGTCCAGGTAGCGTTGCTGGAACAGGTCGGCGGCGCGGTGCGCATCGTCGAAATCGAATTCGTTGAGCAGCACCAGGTCCGGACGCACCTGCTGCAGCACCGCGGCGATCTTGCGCGCGTGCGCGCTGTCGCCTTCCAGTTCGCGGATCAGCCCTCCCGCCTCGTCCGAATACAGCGAGGTGTTGTACGT
>JAFAFF010000046.1 GCA_023423605.1 Pseudomonadota bacterium | reverse complement strand
GACCTGCCGGTGTCCTACTGCGCCGCACCTGGCAGCGCCCTGGAATGAGGCCGGTTGGCAGGACAAGCGCTGGTTGCCAGTGGCATGGCGGGCCATGCCCGTTATGATCAGGCAGCTATCCGCAGGACAGGGGCCGTTTCGCGATGAGTGATTCCAGCAGCACCAAGACGCCGCGCAAGGCCGCGGGCCGCGCGGTCACGGTGACCGACATCGCCCGCGCGATCGGCGTGTCACGGGCGACCGTGTCGCTGGTGCTGCGCGGCAGTCCGCTGGTGAACGTGGATACCCGCGCCAGGGTGGAGGCCGAACTGCGCCGCCAGCGTTACGTATACAACCGTGCCGCGGCCAACCTGCGTCGGCGCACGTCCTCCAGCGTGGCGCTGGTGATCAACGACCTGTCCAATCCGTTCTTCGCCGAATTCGCCGCTGGCGTGGACGAGGCGCTGGGCGAGCTGGGTTACGTGACGCTGCTGGGCAGCACCGGCGAATCGGCGCAGCGCCAGCAGGCGGTGCTGGGCACGTTGATGGAGCACACGCCGGCGGGATTGATCCTGTCGCCGGCCGAAGGCAGCGACGCGGCGCTGGTGCGCCAGGCGCTGGGGCCGACCGCCAACGTGCTTTTGTTCAACCGGGCGATGCCCGGGGCCGACTGGGATTTCCTGTCGCTGGACAACCAGCAGGGTGCCTACCTTGCCACCCGCCACCTGATCGAGCGCGGCCACCGCGACATCGCGTTCTTCGGTGGCCATGCCGCGTCCAGTTCCTGCGAACAGCGCCGTGCCGGCTACCAGCAGGCGCTGGGCGAGGCCGGACTGTCCGCGCGCGCGCAGTGGCTCATCGAATCGGCGCCGAACCGCCTGGAGGCGGCCGCACGCGTGGACGAACTGTTCGCCGACGGCCTGCGGCCCAGCGCGGCGGTCTGCTACAACGATACGGTGGCGCTGGGCCTGATGCTGGGCCTGACTTCGCGCGGCATCCGCCCGGGTGGCGACTTCGCGGTGACCGGCTTCGATGACATTCCCGAAGCCGCCGTCGCGGTGCCACCGCTGACCACGCTGACGGTGGACCCGCGCGCGCGTGGCCGGCAGGCGGCCGAACTTTTGCTGCAGCGGGTGCAATCGCCCGAGGCTCCCCCACGACGCACCGTGGCCCCCGTGCAGCTGCGCATCCGCGAAAGCAGCACGGCACGCCCGGGCTGATCCCATTCCCCTTCATCCAGCGCAACCGAGGCGCGACCCCGCATGCCGATCTCTTCCACGCCCCGCCTGAACCCGACGCCCGGTAGTGCCGCACCGCCGGTGAACAACCGCGTTGCGCTGGCCGTCGCCACCACCATCTTCTTCATGTGGGGCTTCCTGACCTGTCTCAACGACATCCTGATTCCGCACCTGAAATCGGTGTTCGAACTCAACTATGCGCGCGCCATGCTGGTGCAGTTCACCTTCTTCGGCGCGTATTTCCTGATGTCGTTGCCGGCCGGCCGGCTGGTGGCCCACCTGGGGTACAAGAAGGGCATCGTGGCCGGCCTGCTGATCGCCGCCGTCGGTGCGCTGGGCTTCTGGCCCGCCGCCGAGCTGCGCGAGTACAGCGCTTTCCTGGCGGCGCTGTTCGTGCTGGCCACCGGAATCACCGTGCTGCAGGTGGCCGCCAATCCCTACGTGGCGCTGCTGGGTCCGGTGCAGACCAGTTCCAGCCGCCTGACGCTGGCGCAGGCACTGAACTCGCTGGGCACGGCGATCGCGCCGATCTTCGGCGGGCTGCTGATCCTGGGCAACACGGTCAAGAGCGCCGATGAGCTGGCGGTGTTGCCGATGGCCGAGCAGGCGGCCTACCGCGCTGCCGAAGCGCAATCGGTGCAGGGGCCCTACCTGGGGCTGGCGGTGGCGCTGGCGGCGCTGGCGCTGTTCGTCTACCTGTTCCGCCTGCCCACGCTGAGCGAGAACACCGAAAAGAGCGACGGCAGCCATCATTACACCTACGCCGCCGCGCTGCGCCACCGGCACCTGCTGTTCGCCGTGCTGGGCATCTTCTTCTACGTGGGTGCGGAGGTTTCCATCGGCAGCTTCCTGGTCAATTACCTGTCCATGCCGGAGATCGGTGGGTTCAGCGAGCAGCAGGCCACGCACTATGTGTCCGCCTACTGGACCATGGCGATGATTGGTCGTTTCGCCGGCTCGGCGCTGCTGGCACGCTTCTCGCCGCGTCACCTGCTTGCCCTGTTCGCGGGCATCAACGTGCTGCTGCTGGCCACCACCATGGCGTCGGCGGGACAGGCCGCGCTGTATTCGGTGGTGGCCATCGGCCTGTTCAACTCCATCATGTTCCCGACCATCTTCGCGCTGGGCATCGAGCGCCTGGGGCCGCTGACCAACAAGGGCTCCAGCCTGCTGATCATGGCGATTGTCGGCGGCGCCCTGGTGCCGTACCTGCAGGGTGTGCTGGCCGACCACATCGGCCTGCAGCCCAGCTTCATCCTGCCGTTGCTGTGCTACGGCTACATCATCTTCTTCGGCCTGCGCGGCGCGCGCCTGCCGGCCAGCGCAGCACAGGGAGGCTGAGGCACGGATGGGCACCATTGTCTGCTTCGGCGAGATTTTGATCGATCTACTCGCCCAGCCGCCGGCTACGCCGGACCAGCCACGCGCCTTCCTCCAGTACGCTGGTGGCGCCCCGGCGAACGTGGCGGTCGCCGCCGCCCGGCTGGGCGTGGAAACCCAGTTCGTGGGCATGCTGGGCCGCGACATGTTCGGTGATTTCCTGGCCGACAGCCTCGAACAGCATGGCGTGGGCACTGATTTCATCGCCCGCACCGGTGCGGCCAAGACCGCGCTGGCGTTCGTGGCACTGGACGCGCACGGCGAGCGCAGCTTCAGCTTCTACCGGCCACCGGCGGCCGACCTGCTGTTCCGCGCCGCGGATTTCCAGCCCGCCTGCTTCGAGCAGGCGACGTGCTTCCACGTCTGTTCCAACAGCCTGACCGAGGCGGATATCGCCGCCACGACCTTCGAAGGCATGCGCCGCGCCCGCGCCGCTGGCGCCGTGGTCAGCCTGGATCTCAACCTGCGCCCCGCGCTGTGGCCGGCCGATGCCGATCCGCTGCCGTGGCTGTGGCAGGCGCTGGAACTGGCCGATGTGATCAAGCTGTCGCGCGAGGAGCTGGAGTTCCTGGCCGCGCCACTGGGTGACGATGGCGAACACCGGGTGCTGCAGCGGCTGCTGGCCGCGCACGCGCGCTGGGTGGTGGTCACCGATGGCGCCGCCGCGCTGCGCTGGTGGACGCGCGATGGCCAGGGCCAGGCCGCGAGCTTCCGCGTGGCGATGCTGGACAGCACCGCTGCGGGTGATGCGTTCGTGGGCGGGCTGTTGACTGCGCTGGTGGAGCGGGGCGTGGATGCCGCAGGGCTGCCGGGCTTCTGCGAAGACACCACGGCGATGCACGAGGTGCTGCGTTTCGGCGCGGCGGTCGGCGCGCTGGCGGTCACCCGCAAGGGCGCGTTCGCGGCCATGCCATCACGCGATGAAGTGCACGCATTGCTGCAGCAACCACAGGATATCTGATGATGAGCCAGACCCCGGACTTCCGCTCGCCCGCGTTCCTGCGTGGCCACATCGCCGACACCATGGCGTTCTACCACCCCCGCTGCATCGATCCGGCGGGCGGCTTCTTCCATTACTTCCGTGACGACGGCAGCGTGTACGACGCATCGCACCGCCATCTGGTGAGCAGCACGCGCTTCGTGTTCGACTACGCGATGGCCTACCGTGAGTTCGGCGACGCCGCTTACCTGGAAGGCGTGAAGCATGGCGTGCGCTACCTGCGCGACGTGCATCGCAACCCGGCAACCGGTGGCTATGCATGGACCCTGCGCGATGGCGTGGTCGAGGACGACATGAACCACTGCTACGGCGTGGCCTTCGTGCTGCTGGCCTACAGCTGCGCGCTCAAGGCCGGCATCGAAGAAGCGCGCGGCTGGATGGACGAGACCTGGCAGCTGCTGGAAACACGCTTCTGGGAGCCGCAGCATGGCCTGTACCGCGACGAGGCCGATGCGCAGTGGAACTTCACCGGCTACCGTGGCCAGAACGCCAACATGCACATGTGCGAGGCGATGCTGGCGGCATTCGAGGCCAGTGGCGAGCAACGCTACGTGGAGCGCGCGCTGCTGCTGGCCGACCACATGACCCGACGCCAGGCCGCCAAGGCCGGCGGGCTGGTGTGGGAGCATTACGACCGCGACTGGAATATCGACTGGGATTACAACCTGGACAACCCGAAGCATCTGTTCCGGCCCTGGGGTTTCCAGCCGGGCCACCAGACCGAATGGGCCAAGCTGCTGTTGATCCTGGACCGGCATGTGCAGGCGGACTGGCTGGTGCCGACCGCGCGCCATCTGTTCGATATAGCGGTGGAGCGCAGTTGGGACAAGGCGCGCGGCGGGCTGTACTACGGCTTCGCGCCGCTGCAACGCCGGCAGCCCGGCATGGAGGGCGCGCCGATCGGTGGCGACAGCTTCGTCTGCGACGATGACAAGTATTTCTGGGTACAGGCCGAGACGCTGGCCACCGCGGCGCTGATGGCCGAGCGGACCGGCGATGCGACGTACTGGGCGTGGTATGAGCGGCTGTGGGCGTATGCATGGGAGCATTTCGTGGATCACCGCTACGGCGCGTGGTTCCGCATCCTGGACGCGGACAACCGCAAGTACAGCGATGAGAAAAGCCCGGCCGGCAAGGTGGATTACCACACGATGGGCGCCTGCTACGAAGTGCTGAACGCGGTGCGGCCCAAGGCTGGCTGATGGGTCTGGCGCCTGCTGGTGTCGCCAGCCGTTTCGTCGCAGGTAGAGCCGGGCTCTGCCCGGCTGGTCATTCGAGGAGGGGCGCGATGCGGATCATGAAGGTTTTCCTGCTGGCCGCGATTGCAGCGTGTTCGCTGCTTCCGGCGCTTTCCGCCTCCGCCAGCGTGCTGGACGCGCGCTGGCAGTTCCGGCTGCTGCCGGGTGATGGCCAGCAGGCCGCGCATCCGCAGATGACGCAGTGGCGGGATGCCCGCGTACCGGGCAGCGTGCATACCGATCTGCTGGCGCACCGGTTGATTGCCGACCCTTACGTGGGTGCTGCCGAGGCCGGCCTGCAGTGGATCGGGCTGGCCGACTGGGAATACCGTGCACGCTTCGATGTGGATGCCGCGACGCTGGCGCGCCGGCATGCGGAACTGGTGTTCGAAGGCCTGGACACGTTCGCGGAGGTGGAGCTCAACGGCCAGCCCCTGCTGCGCGCCGACAATGCGCATCGCACCTGGAGCGCGCGGGTGGACGGGCGCCTGCGCGCAGCCGGCAATACCCTGCGCATCGTGTTCCGGTCGCCGATCCGCACGCTGCTGCCAACCGTGCAGGCCATGCCGCACAGGATCGCGGGCAACTATCCGTCACCCTATGGCGATGAGCCGAAGGATGCGATGGTCGGCAACTTCGTGCGCAAGCCGGCCTACCATTTCGGCTGGGACTGGGGACCGCGATACGTGACGGCCGGCGTGTGGCGCGCGGTGCGGCTGCAGGCCTGGGATGCGCAGCGGCTGGTGGACCTGGCGGTGCGCACCGATGCGCTGGATGACGAGCGTGCGCTGCTGACCGCCGTGGTTGAAGTGGAACATGCCGGCGCCGATGCCAAGCTGCCGGTGCAGGTGGACGTGCACGATCCGGAAGGAGCTGTCGTCGCGCGCGCCGAGCATGTGGTGCGCCTGCACGCGGGCACGCAGCGCGTGGACGTGCCGGTGCGGGTGGAGCATCCCCGGCGCTGGTGGCCGGCCGGGCAGGGCGCGCAGGACCGCTACACGGTGACCGCGCGGATGTCCCGGGGCGATGATCCCGAACTGCGGGCCAGCCGCCGTATCGGCCTGCGCACCGTGGAGCTGCGCCGTGCGCTGGATGACGATGGCGGCCAGGGCTTCGCGTTCGTCATCAACGGCCGTCCGGTCTTTGCCAAGGGCGCCAACGTGATTCCCTTCGATGCGTTTCCGGCCCGGGTGGATGTGGCGCGCCTGCGCAGCGTGCTGACCTCCGCGCGCGACGCCAACATGAACATGCTGCGCAACTGGGGCGGCGGCTACTACGAGGATGATGCCTTCTTCGAATTGGCCGATGAGCTGGGCCTGCTGGTCTGGCAGGATTTCATGTTCGGCGGAGGCATGCAGCCGGGGTTCGA
>JAFAFF010000350.1 GCA_023423605.1 Pseudomonadota bacterium | reverse complement strand
GTTCCGGCTTGTCGTTGGCCAGCTTCTCCAGCATGTCCAGCGAACGCCTGGTCAGCGCGGCCTTCATCGAATCGATGACCGGGCCGGACTGCAGGATTTCGCGCGAAACGTTCAGGGACAGGTCGTTGGAGTCCACCACGCCCTTGATGAAGCGCAGGTACAGCGGCAGGAACTGCTCGGCCTGGTCCATCACGAACACGCGCTGCACGTACAGCTTCAGGCCCTTCGGCGCTTCGCGGTGGTACAGGTCGAACGGCGCGCGGCCGGGCACGTACAGCAACGAGGTGTATTCCAGCTTGCCTTCCACCTTGTTGTGGCTCCAGGCAAGAGGGTCGCTGTGGTCATGGGCCACGTGCTTGTAGAACTCGGTGTACTCCGCATCGCTGACCTCGTTGCGCGGACGCGTCCACAGCGCACTGGCGCGGTTGACGGTTTCCCATTCCAGCGGCGCGGGCGCGGCGTCTTCGCCTTCAGGCGCAGGGCTGTCCTTCGGCATCTGGATCGGCAGGCCGATATGGTCCGAATACTTCTTGAGGATGCCGCGCAGGCGCCAGCCATCGGCGAAGCCGTGTTCGTCGTCCTTCAGGTGCAGCACGATGCGGGTTCCGCGCTCGGCCTTGTCGATGGAGGCGATGTTGAACTCACCTTCCCCGCGCGAGGACCAGTGCACGCCTTCATCGGCAGGCAATCCTGCGCGGCGCGAATACACGTCCACCTGGTCGGCGACGATGAACGCGCTGTAGAAGCCGACGCCGAACTGGCCGATCAGCTGCGAATCCTTCTTCTGGTCGCCGGACAGCTGGCGCAGGAATTCGCCCGTGCCGGACTTGGCGATGGTGCCCAGGTGCGCCACGGCTTCGGCACGGCTCATGCCGATGCCGTTGTCCTCGATGGTCACCGTATGCGCGGACGGGTCGAAGCTGACGCGTACGCGCAGCTCGCTGTCGCCTTCCAGCAGCGCCGGCTGCGTGAGCGCTTCGAAGCGCAGCTTGTCGGCGGCGTCGGCGGCGTTGGACACCAGCTCGCGCAGGAAGATCTCCTTGTTGGAGTACAGCGAATGGATCATCAGCTGCAGCAGCTGCTTGACCTCGGTCTGGAAACCAAGGGTTTCGGTCTGGGTGGTTTCGGTCATCGTCGGGGCTCCATGTCGTTCGCCGCGCCAGCAGGCGGCGGCCTGCGCAAGGGGTAAGGGTGATTGTCCCGAAATCAAGGGGGATGGCCGGCGGTGAAGGCTCTACAATCGCTGCATGATGAACAGAACCCGGGGCCAGGGGGGCCGCCGCCAGGGCGGCGCCGACCACGGCCCGCCGCCCTCCAGGGCAAACAGCAAAGATGGCCAGGTACGCATCATCGGCGGCCTGTGGCGCAACACGCGGCTGCCGGTGCCGACCCTGCCGGGCCTGCGCCCCAGCAGCGACCGCGTGCGCGAAACGCTGTTCAACTGGCTGCTGCCGAAACTGGGCGGGGCCAAGGTGCTGGACGTATTCGCCGGCAGCGGCGCGTTGGGCCTGGAAGCGGTATCGCGCGGCGCGGCGCATGCCACCCTGGTCGAACGCGATCCGCAACTGGCCGGCAACCTGCGCGCGGCGGTGGACAGGCTCGGCGCGGCCGACCGCGTCCAGGTGCAGCAGGCCGATGCGCTGCGCTGGCTGCAGGGCGCTCCGGCAACCGGCGCGGACATCGCCTTTGTCGACCCGCCGTTCGCCGATGGCCTGTGGGAGGCGGTGCTGGCGCAGCTGCCGCGTCACCTTGCCGCCGATGCGTGGCTGTACGTGGAATCGCCGGCCGGGCACGCGCCGGCATTGCCGGGCGAGTGGATGCTGCACCGCGAGGGCAGCACCCGCGAGGTGCGCTTTGCGCTGTACCGGCGCGCCACTGCTACACTTTGACCTTGTCTGAACGTCCACGACCGCACATGACCGTCGCCAACCGTCGCATCGCCGTTTACCCGGGCACCTTCGATCCGGTCACCAATGGTCACATCGACCTGGTGAACCGCGCTGCGCCGCTGTTCGAAAAGGTCGTGGTCGGTGTGGCGCAGAGCCCGTCCAAGGGGCCGACGCTGCCGCTGGAACTGCGCGTGCAGCTGGCCCGCGACGCGCTGTCCCATCACGCCAACGTGGAAGTGCGCGGTTTCGATACGCTGCTGGCGCACTTCGTGCGTGCCATGCAGGGCGGCGTGCTGCTGCGTGGCCTGCGCGCGGTATCCGATTTCGAATACGAGTTCCAGATGGCCAGCATGAACCGCCACCTGATTCCGGAGGTCGAAACCCTGTTCCTGACACCGGCCGAGCAGCACAGCTTCATCTCGTCCTCGCTGGTGCGTGAAATCGCACGCCTGGGCGGCGACGTGTCCGGTTTCGTGCCGGCCTCGGTGCTCGACGCGCTGCGCAAGGTCCGCGAATCCAGAGCGGCGCAGGCCTGATCCACCCGCCCGTGGCGGACCTCCGTCGCCGGCATCCTTACGTATCCACCGCAAACCACAGAACACCACGGGAGATCACCCATGAACACCACCATGCGCGCGATGCTGATTGCTTCGCTGGCCCTTGCCTTCACCGCCTGCAAGAAGGAAGAAGCCCCGGCTCCGGCCGCCGATGCGCAGCAGGCGCTGGTCGCTCCGGCCAAGGATGACGATGCCGGCTGGAAGAAGTACCTGCAGGCGGTGGCCATCCAGAACATGGGCAACGTCACCAACAGCCCGTTCCTGTATTACCTCGCCCCGGAATCGGATCCGGAATTCGCCGCCAAGTACGAGCGCCAGACCGAGAGCGCGACCCAGGCCGTGGCCCGTGGCGTGCAGCCGGGCAACATGCTGGCCTTCGGCTCGTCGGCTTCTGCCAAGATGGCCGACATGATCCAGGCCGTGTTCAAGGACGTCTCGCCGGATTCCATGAAGAACGTGCGCGTGCTGTTCATCGGCGACGCCGCCGACAACGCCCGCGTGCAGGCGGTCGTGCAGCCGACCGGTGCCGACTACGTGTTCGTCGAAGCCAAGTAATACCCGTGCGGTAACGGCCACGCCCTGCCGGCGTGGCCGTGGGCAGGCATCTCCCGGGATGCCACCCCTGACCGGCCAGCGCGCCCGCGCCGGCCGGTGCCAGTCCAGCGTCCTGCGCCGTAGCGGCCGGATGCCATGCGCGGGCGAGGAGCAATCGCCATGTCGCTGAAAATCAACGAGCTCTGCGTCAACTGTGACGTCTGCGAGCCGGCCTGCCCGAACCAGGCCATTTCGATGGGTGAAACCATCTACGTGATCGACCCTGCGCGCTGTACCGAGTGCGTGGGCCATTTCGACGAACCCCAGTGCGTGGTCGTCTGCCCGGTGGAGTGCATCGACCCGGATCCGGACATCGTCGAAACCGAAGCACAACTGCTGGCCAAACTGCGCGGCCTGCAGCACGATCATCCTGAACTCTACGCGGAGTCCCCATCCGAATGAAGCTGATCGCCCGACCCCTGTTGTTGCTGGTCCTGTTGCTGCCTGGCGTAGCGTCCGCGCCGCTGGCATGGGCCGATGCGCCGGCACAGGCCGCGCACCCTGATGGTGCCGCCATCGCCAGCGGTCACCAGCTGGCCACCCGCGCTGGCATGGAGATCCTGGCACAGGGCGGCAACGCCTTCGATGCAGCCGTGGCGGTGTCTTCCACGCTGGCCGTGGTGGAGCCCATCAGCTCCGGGCTGGGCGGCGGCGGATTCTTCCTGCTGCATGACGCCACCTCGGGCAAGGACATCATGCTGGATGCGCGTGAAACCGCGCCGGCGGCCGCTACCGAGGCGGCGTTCCTGGACAAGGACGGCAACCTGGACCGTGACCGTTCGGTCAACGGCGCCTGGTCGGCCGGCATCCCCGGGCTGCCGGCGGCGCTGGTGGAACTGTCCGGCAAGCACGGCCGGCTGCCGTTGAAGGCTTCACTGCAGCCGGCCATCCGCATCGCCCGCGAAGGTTTTCCGGTGTATGCGCGCATGGCCGCCGGCTATGCATCGCGTCGCGAGGTGATGGAACGCTACCCCGGCACGCGCGAGGTGTACCTGCGCGGTGGCAGGCCGATCGCCGAAGGCGACATCTTCAGGCAGCCGGAGCTGGCCAGTACGCTGGAACGGCTGGCCGACGGCGGGTTCGACGGTTTCTACCGCGGCCAGACCGGCAAGCTGCTGCTGGCCGGGGTGAAGCAGGCCGGAGGCCGCTGGACCGCCGATGAACTGGCTGGCTACGCGGTAAAGATCCGCGAGCCCATCGTGTTCGATTACAACGGCTGGAAGATCACCACCGCGCCGCCGCCGTCGTCCGGTGGCATCGCGCTGGCCGGCATGCTGCAGATTCTTGAAGGCTGGGACATCAAGTCGATGGATGCCGCGCACCGTACCCACCTGGTGGTGGAAGCGATGCGCCGCGCGTACCGCGACCGTACCTTCTTCCTGGGCGATCCGGATTTCGTGGAGATTCCGCAGAAGGTGCTGGTGAGCCGCGACTATGCGCAGGGCCTGCGCGCCACCATCCATCCGGACAAGGCCACCCCGAGCGACCTGCTGTCGGGCAACCCGACGCCGCTGGAAGATGACGAGACCACGCATTTTTCGATCATCGACCGGGAAGGCAACCGCGTGGGTGGCACGCAGACGGTGAACCTGCTGTACGGCTCCGGCCTGATTCCGAAGGGCACCGGCGTGCTGCTCAACAACGAGATGGACGATTTCGCGCTGAAGCCCGGCACGCCCAATGCATTCGGCGTGATGGGCTACGAGGCCAACGCACCGAAGGCCGGCAAGCGCATGCTCAGCTCGATGACGCCGACGTTCATGGAAAATGCCGACAAGGTGGTGGTGCTTGGCACCCCTGGTGGCAGCCGCATCATCACCATGGTGCTGCTGGGCATCCTGGGTTACGACCAGGGGCTCGGTGCACAGCAGGTGGCGGCACTGCCGCGTTATCACCACCAGTGGCTGCCGGATGTGATCGAGGCGGAAACCGGCGCGTTCGACGAAGGCACCGTAAAGCAGCTGCAGGCGATGGGCCACCGGATCGATCTGCCCGGTGACACCGCTGCAGGCGGCCGCGGTTCCAGCCACGTATGGGGCAACCTGCAGACGGTGGAGTGGGATCGCCGCAGCAACACCCTGTCCGGTGGCAGCGATCCACGCAATCCGGTGGGCAGCGCCGAAGTGCGCTGAGGTCGCTGAAGACCGGTGGCTGGTGGATGACGACCGCTGCCCGGTGGGTGACGACCTCTGCCCGGTGGATGACGACCTCTGCCCAGAGCGTGACGACCGTTGGTCGT
Organism: Pseudomonadota bacterium; assembly: GCA_023423605.1. Taxonomy (GTDB): domain Bacteria; phylum Pseudomonadota; class Gammaproteobacteria; order Xanthomonadales; family Xanthomonadaceae; genus Stenotrophomonas. The sequence continues at coordinate 6,384 of JAFAFF010000350.1, read as the reverse complement.
CACGCTCTGGATTTCGATTTTTTAACGCCGCGCCCACGATAATTGCCGCATGAAACTATGGTCTATCCGTGGCAACTCGCAACGCCTGGACGGCGGTGCGATGTTCGGCAACGCACCACGTGCGGTGTGGGAAAAATGGGCGGCGCCGGATGAGCTGAACCGCATCGAGCTGGCCTGCCGGGCGCTGCTGGCCAGCCCGCTGGAGGGCCGGACCGTGCTGTTTGAAACCGGCATCGGCGCATTCTTCGAACCTCGCCTGCGCGAGCGCTACGGCGTGCAGGAAAGCCAGCACGTGCTGATCGAATCCTTGCGTGAAGCGGGTTTCGAGCACGAGGACATCGATGTGGTGGTGCTGAGCCACCTGCATTTCGACCATGCCGGTGGCCTGCTGGCGCCGTGGAGCGAAGGTCGCACGCCCGAACTGCTGTTCCCCAACGCCACTTTCGTGGTGGGGGCCGAGCACTGGCAGCGTGCGCTGCAGCCGCATCCGCGCGACCGCGCCAGTTTCATTCCGGAACTGCCGGACCTGTTGCAGGCCACCGGCCGGCTGGAAGTGGTGGACGGCGAGTATTCGAAGGTGCTGGGCCGCAGCGTGCGTTTCAGCTTCAGCGACGGGCACACGCCGGGGTTGATGCTGGCGGAAATCGTTGGCCAGCCGAGCGACGGCCAGGCCCAGGGCGGGGTAGTGTTCTGTGCGGACCTCATTCCCGGACGTTCCTGGGTACACGTGCCGATCACCATGGGCTACGACCGCAATGCGGAGCTGCTGATTGACGAGAAGCGGCAATTCCTGGAAGACAAGCTGGCGCGCAACGTGCAGTTGTTCTTCACCCATGACCCGGATGTCGCCCTTGCCGCGCTGTCGCGCGATGAAAAGGGCCGTTTCGTGACCCACCAGGAACAGCTGGAGCTCAAGGCCCACGCATTGGCCTGAGCAAACGGGCAATCCGTGCAGCGACGTAGTGCCGGGCTCTGCCCGGCAACCGGGCAATCCCATGCAGCCGGGCAGAGCCCGGCTCTACGACACGTGTGCCAACCCCGTGTAGCCGCTTAGTGCCGGGCTCTGCCCGGCAACCGGTCCCACCGTCAGCCGATGACGCGGGTGCCGAAGATGCGGTCGCCGGCATCGCCCAGGCCCGGCAGGATGTAACCCTTGTCGTTCAGATGATCGTCGATGGCTGCGGTGTACAGGTCCACGTCCGGATGCGCGGCCTGCACCGCGGCGATGCCTTCCGGTGCGGCAACCAGGAAAATGCCCTTGATGCGGCGCGCACCGGCACGCTTGAGCATGTCGATGGTGGCGATCAGGGTGCCGCCCGTGGCCAGCATCGGATCCAGGATCAGCGTATCGCGTTCCTCCAGCCGGCCCGTGAGCCGCTCGAAATACGGCACCGGCTGCAGTGTTTCCTCATCGCGCTGCAGGCCCACCACGCTTACCCGTGCGGCCGGGATCAATGACAGCACGCCACTGAGCATGCCCAGGCCCGCACGCAGGATCGGCACTACGGTGATCTTGGCGCCGGCGATGCGCTGTACCGTCACCGGCCCGGCCCAGCCGTCCATGGTGTGTGCTTCGGTATCCAGGTCGGCGGTGGCCTCGTAGGCCAGCAGCGTGCCCAGCTCATTGGCCAGTTCGCGGAAATCCTTGGTGCTGAGCGCAGCGTTGCGCATCAGGCCGATCTTGTGCCGCACCAGCGGATGGCGCACTTCAACGATGTTCATGGGCAGGGGACAGCGGAAGGAGAGGCCTCTATTCTGCCGCGTGCCCGCGCGGCGGACCAGCAGCCGCACCGGCGGAGCCAGCGGCAATGCCGTCCACACAGGCCGGTGTCATGGCCGTGCAACCTTGCGGACATACCTTGCCCTCCCATTCTTTGCATCGAATGGGAACTGCAGTGCAGAACAAGAACCGCCTGGCGATTGCCATCTCCCTGACCCTGGCGATGGGCGCCGCGGCGCCCTTGCAGGCAGCCCAGCAGGACACCGCTGCCACGGCTGCCGTCGCTTCCGCAGCGACTGATCTGGACCGTATCGAAGTGCGCGCACAGCTGGAATCCCAGCTGCGTGCGGTGGACCTCAAGCGCGCCAGCGACGCCATTGAAGATGCCGTGTCATCCGATGCGCTGGGCCAGTATCCGGACAAGAACGTGGCGGAGTCGCTGCAGCGCCTGCCGGGCGTCAGCGTCACCCGCGACCAGGGCGAGGGCCGCTTCGTGGTGGTACGCGGGCTGGATGCCAACCTCAACAGCGTCAGCGTGGACGGTATCGCCGTGGGTACGCCGGAGGATTCCAGCCGCGCCGCGCCGCTGGACGTGATTCCCTCCGATTCCACCGAGCGCCTGCGCGTGGTGAAGTCGCCGACGCCGGACATGCCGGGCGACGCCATCGGCGGCGCCATCCTGGTCGAATCCGCATCGGCGTTCGACCGCGACGGGCGCAGCCTGCGCGGCAAGATCGAAGGCAGCCACCAGCAGCTTTCCGGCCATACCAGCCCGAAGGCGGCCATCAATTACAGCGAAGTGTTCGCCGATACCTTCGGCGTGGCGCTGGGCGTGAACTACCAGAACCGACGCTTCGAATCGGACAACACCGAAGTGGAGTACGACGGTGAGGACTATGCAGCGCCGGGTGATGTAACCGCCATCAACCTGCAGCACCGCAAGTATGAGATCGAGCGCAAGCGCATCGGTGCCAACCTCAACCTGGACTGGCGCCCGGACGAGGACAACAGGTACTACCTGCGCACGCTGTACAGCCGCTTCGACGATGCCGAAACCCGCCAGCGCACCATCTTCAACTTCGAGGACGCCGACGTGGTGGCCACCGGCACCGACCAGTTCCGGCTGGATGATCTGCCGGCCGACGCAATCCAGAAGCGCATGCGTTACCGCACCAAGGAAGAGAACACCTTCGCCGCCAGCCTGGGGGGCGAGAACCGCCTGAGCAACGCCGTGGTGGATTACCGCATCGGCTATACGAAGACCGAAGAGCGCGTGGACGATGAGATGGAAGCGCGCTTCGAACTGGATGGGGACGACCTGTCGGGAACGCTGGACCAGCGTGGACGCATGCCACGCTACAGCCTGGACAGCGACGCCTGGATGGACAATGCCAACTACGCCTATGACCGCATGGTGGTATCGCCGAAGCGGGTGGACGACAAGGAACACAGCGCTCAGGTCAACGTGCGTTTCGATGCCGACAACGCCAGCTACAAGATGGGCCTGCTGGGTCGCTGGCGCGAGCGCGCCGTGGACGTGGACGAAAGGGAACTGCGGCAGGGGCCGGACATCGACCTGGCCGACTGGAGCACCGGCGCGCCGCAACACCGCCACGGTTCGCTGGGACAGGGCATGAGTTCGGCTGCCATGCGCCGTTACTGGGCGCTGCATGGCAGCGAACACTCCGCCCGCCCGCAGGAAGCCGGCGCCAATGCGATGACCTCGCTGGAAGAGGACTACACCGCCAGCGAGGACATCTTCGCCACCTACGCCATGGGCACCTGGGACATCGGTGCGCTGCGCATCATCGGCGGCGTGCGTGTTGAAAACACCCGCTTCAAGGCCATCGGCAACGAGGTGGACGTGGCCGAGGACGAACGCAGCTACACGGTGGCTCCGCGCGTGGCCCAGCGCAGCTACACCAATGTGTTGCCGGGCCTGCACCTGCGCTATGACGCGGCCGACGACTGGGTGCTGCGCGCCTCGGCCAACAAGACCGTGTCGCGGCCATCGTTCGGCGATGTTTCCCCGCGCGTGGGTTACAGCCGTGGCGATGAGGAAGTGCGGCTGGGCAATCCGGAACTGGACCCGTACGAATCGAAGAACCTGGACCTGTCGGTGGAGAAGTACATCGGCTCCACGGGTATCGTCTCGCTGGGCCTGTTCCACAAGTCCATCGACGGCTACATCGTCGAAACGGTGCGCAACAATGATCCGGCCTACGACGGCTATGACGTGACCCAGCCGATCAATGGCCGGAAGGCCACGGTGACCGGCGCCGAGTTCAACTGGCAGCAGCAGCTCGCCTTCCTGCCGCCGGGCCTGGATGGCCTGCTGGTCGGCGCCAGCGGCACCTGGCTGGATACCGATTTCGATCCGGGCCTGGAGGACCGCGATGGCGAGGACTTCACGCTGCCGCGCGCCTCCCGGCATGTGTACAGTGCACATGTAGGTTACGAAAAGTACGGGCTGAGCACGCGCCTGGCCGCGGTGTATCGCAGCGAATACCTGGATTCACTGGGGGCTGGCCGTGCGTTCGATATCTTCGTTGCGCCCAACACGCAGTTGGACTTCTCTCTGGACTACCGTTTCAGCCCGCGCGTGAGCATGTATTTCGAGGCACAGAACCTGCTGGACAAACCCCTGGAGCTCTACCAGGGCACCCGTTCGCGCACGCTGCAGCTGGAAGAGTACGGCCGCACCTATGCCGTTGGCCTGAAGGTGGCCCTGTGAGGGCCTGTCGAGCGCTGGCGACCGCACTGGCGGTGGTGCTCGCCGCAGGCTGCACGCCTTCGGTTCCTGCCACCGGCGAGGCGATGAAGTCCTCGGCACCGCCAGCGGCGGGCCGTACGGGCGAGGCACAGCGCCAGGTGGTGACGGTGGCGGAGGCTTTCCTGGGACCGATGACGCCGGAGAACAACATCGACTCGCCGGCCTCCTGGAAGGCGCCGGACGGCAAGACCTGGTTGATCGCCACGGCCAAGGCCACCGACCGGCTGGTGGTCTATGACGGCAGTACCGGTGCACACCTGCGCGATGTCGGCTCCACGGGTACGCAACCGGGCCAGTTCGACCGTCCCAACGGCATTGCAGTAACCGACGACCTGCTGTGGATCGTCGAGCGCGACAATCATCGCGTGCAGGTGCTTGCGCTTCCGGATTTCACGCCGCTGGCAGTGTTCGGCAGCGATGACCTGCGCAAGCCGTATGGCCTGTGGGTGGACCGGCGCGGTGATGGCTACAGCGTGTATGTCACCGATTCCTGGGACAACGGCGAGGACGCGCAGGGCAATGACATCCTTCCACCGCTGCAGGAGCTGGACCAGCGTGTGCGTCATTACCACGTCAGCCGTGATGGCGCGAAGGTGCGGGCGAGCCTGGTGGCCAGCATCGGTGACACCAGCGAGGCCGGTGCGCTGCGCGTGGTGGAGTCGATCTGGGGCGATCCGGCCAATGATCGCCTGCTGATTGCCGAAGAAGACGAAAGCTACGCCAGCGAGTTCAAGGTCTATACGCTGGCAGGCCGGTTCACCGGCACCACCTTCGGTCGCGACGTGTTCAAGGCACAGGCCGAAGGCGTGATGCTGCGCACCTGCGGCAAGGATGGCTGGTGGATCACCACCGAACAGGGCAAGGACCGCAGCGTGTTCCATCTGTTCGACCGCCACACCCTGAAGCCGGTCGGTGCGTTCCAGGGCAACACCGTGGCCAACACCGACGGCATCTGGATGATGCAGCAGGGCACGCCGCGCTTCCCGCATGGCGTGCTGTACGCCGTGCACGATGACCAGGGCGTGGCCGCCTTCGACTGGGAACGCATCGCCCAGGCGCTGTCGCTGCCGCTGGAGTGTGCATCGTGAGTCCGCGTCCGCTGTACGCCCTGGCACTGGGTGCGCTGCTCCTGCACGCAGTGCCGTTGCGGGCCGATGCCGCCGAGGTCGAGCCGAACGTGCAGGTCCCGGCAGGCAGCCGCCATTACGCGGCCAGCACGGTGCCGGATCGTATCGTCGCTACCCCCGCTGCCGATCCCGCGCATGGATTTGCGGTGGCCTGGCGTACCGACGGCAGCGTGCAGTCGCCGCTGCTGGAGATCGCCGTGGCCGGTGATTCGCCAGCCATCGAAGGCATCCGCCAGCTGCATGCGCGCACGCAGCCGCTGCAGACGGAGAACGGCCTGTCCCACCATCACCGCGCCGACATCGACGGCCTGCAGCCGGACACCCTGTACGTCTATCGCGTACAGGGCAACGGCAGCTGGAGCGCCTGGAACCAGCTGCGCACGCCCGGCAGGGCCGGCCAGCCGCTGACCCTGCTGTACTTCGGTGATACGCAGAACAAGAACGTCAGCCACGTCAGCCGCGTCGTGCGTGCGGCGCAGCGGGCCGCGCCGGAAGCGCGCATAAGCCTGTTCGCAGGCGATCTGGTCAGCGGCGGAGACAATGCCGACGACAGCGAATGGGGCGAATGGTTCGCCGCCACCGGCTGGCTCGCGCAGGAAACACTGGTGGCCCCGGCGATCGGCAACCATGAGTACTTCGAGGAATTCGAAGACACGCCGCAGGAACGCCGTGTGCTGGGCCGGCACTGGCCGGTGACCTTCGCCCTGCCGGACAACGGCGCCAAGCAGGCCGCACGCACCAGCTACTGGTTCGATGTGCAGGAC
>JAFAFF010000295.1 GCA_023423605.1 Pseudomonadota bacterium | reverse complement strand
CGCAGGCGGGTTTCCTCGAAGTAGCCATCGATGCGGAACGAGCCGGTATCCAGCAGCGCCAGCACCGGCTTGCCGGCCACCACGTAGTCGCCCACGCGCAGGGTGCGGTCGTTGACCCGGCCATCGGCCGGCGCGTGCACTTCGGTGCGCGCCAAGTTGAGCTCGGCCAGGTCCACCGCGGCCTGCGCGGTGCCCAGTGCGGCCTGCGCGGCCTGCAGCTTGGCCCGGCGCACTTCGGCGTCCTCGGCGGCCACGAGGTCCTGCAGGCTGCGGTCACGGCCGATCTCGCGGCGCAGCTGCGCCACCGAGGCCTGGCGCTCGGCCAGGCTGGCCCTGGCCTGTTCCAGCGCGATGCGGTAACGGGCGCGGTCGACCACGAACAGCACGTCGCCCTTGTTCACTGCCTGGTTGTCGGCCACGTTCACCGATTCCACCAGGCCGGACACATCGGGAGCCACCTGCACCACGTCGGCGCCGACATGGGCATCCCGGGTCCACGGCTCATCCATGTAGTAGACCCACAACTGGCGCAGGACCAGCAGGGCGACGATCACGGCTGCGCTGGTCAGCAGTATGGGAAGGGTCTTCTTCACGATCTTGTTCACGATTGCATCCAACGCAGGAGGTGAAACAGCAGGCCAAGCACGATCCCGTACAGCGCCAGGTTGAACAGCGCCGGATGCCATACATGGCGGTAGGCGCCAGCACGCTGCAGCAGCGCGTGCAGACCGCTGTTGACCAGGTAGGCCAACAGCATCAACCCGAGCAGGGTCGGGACGAACACTCCATGGAGACTGAATTCACCGGGCATCGGCAGGGCGGGGGCGAGATGGGGGAGGGGGAGGGGCAACAGGACAACGGCAACGGGCGAAAGCCGCTGGCGCGTGCACGGCAGCGGCGGTGTTCCAGGGACAACGGGCTTACGTTATGCGGTCGGCGGCCTCGGCCAGCAGGCGCCATGCCTTCAGCACGGCGTGCAGTTCATCCATGGAAAGCTCGCCGAACACGTCCTGGCGCAGGCCGATCAACTGGTCTTCCAGCTCGCTGACCAGTGCGTGGCCCTCGTCGGTCAGCCACAGCAGGTTGGCGCGGCGGTCGCTGGCATCACTTTCGCGGCGTACCAGTCCGCTGGCGCACAGCTTGTCCAGCAGGCGCACCAGCGAGGGGCCTTCCATGCCCAGCTGATGGGCCAGCGTCACCTGGCGGATGCCACCGCCGGAGCGGCCGATCAGCAGCAGTGGCATGGTGCAGGCGGTGGAGATGCCGTAGCTGCCGAGCCGCGAGTCGGCCAGGCGTTGCCACTGCCGCCCTGCATAGAGCAGGCCGGAGCTGAGCTGCATCTGCAGCCGGGTGCGTTCGTCGAGGGGTCGGTCCATAAGAGATAGATAGGATACTACTAATTTCATTCCTATCAATAGGTTTTACTGGATGGGTTGAGGAAAGCGTTGTGCCTGCTTCCGCCAGCAACTCCACGCCCGCGAGTGCGGAGGGTTGGTCCGTTGAATGCCAGGGCAGAAGCGATGCGGACCAACGGTCCGCACCCACCAGGACAGCCGCCCGCATCCACCAGGGCAAGCCGCCGCATCCACCAGGGCAAGCGCCGCAGCCACCAGGGCAGCAACCCGCACCTATCAGCGCAGCAGCCCGCACCCGCCAGGCAGCAGCCCTCTCTCACCCCAGACCAGTGGCAACGACACGGCAGGGAGACTGCCGATGCACCCTCCCTGCAGGACGACCCACCCTCTGGTCGGGTACGATGCTCGCCCCCCGTTCGGGACGCTGTACGCAATGAGCAAGAACAACGAAAAGGCCGCCCCGCAGGGCGACGTCAGCCGCGACCAGGCCGAAGAGGCCGTGCGCACCCTGTTGCGCTGGGCTGGCGAAGACCCGTCCCGTGAAGGCCTGCTGGACACCCCGCGGCGTGTGGCCGAAGCCTACGGCGACTGGTTCAGTGGCTATCGGGAAGATCCGCGTGCCTATCTGGAGCGCACCTTCGAGGAAGTGGCCGGCTATGACGAACTGATCGTCCTGCGCGACATCGAGTACGAAAGCCACTGCGAACACCACATGGCGCCGATCATCGGTCGCGTCCACGTCGGCTACCTGCCCGACGGCAAGGTGGTCGGCATCAGCAAGCTGGCACGTGTCGTTGAAGCCTACGCCCGGCGCTTCCAGGTACAGGAAAAGATGACCGCGCAGATCGCCCAGTGCATCCAGGATGTCCTGCAGCCGATCGGCGTGGGCGTGGTCGTGGAAGGCGCGCACGAGTGCATGACCACGCGTGGCATCCACAAGCGTGGCGTCAGCATGGTCACCTCCAAGATGCTCGGCAGCTTCCGCGAGGATGCGCGCACCCGCGCCGAATTCCTGCGCTTCATCGAAGTCGGCGGCAAGCGCTGAGCATGTCGCCCGCGCGCCGCCGCCACGCGTGGGCGGCTCCGGGCCGCGCCTTTCCGGACTTTCCTGCCGCATGAAACATCGCGAACGCATCATCCGTTACCGCCATCTGCGCGAACAGCCGCAATGGAAGCTGCTCGCCGCCGTCAACGCACCGGAAATCATCGGCCTGCTGCAGGGCCTGCTGATGGAAGGCGAGCGCACCCTGCCGTCGGCCACCCTGCATGAACGCCTGCAGCGCGCGCTGGACCAGCTCAACGGCGAGGAGCTCTCCCGTGAGCTGCCGCGTACCGCGCAGGCCTATGTCGCCCACTGGCTGTCGCAGGGATGGCTGGAACGGCGCCTGCCCGAAGGCGCGGACCAGGAACAGTACGAACTGTCCACCCAGGCCCTGCAGGCGATCCGCTTCGCCGACAGCCTCGAACAGAACCGCATGGCCGCCACCGAGAGCCGGCTGGCACTGGTCATCGAACAGCTCTCGCAGCTGGCGGCGCAGACCGAATCCGATCCGGATGCGCGGCTGTCGGCACTGCGCGACGAACGTGACCGCATCGATGCGGAGATCGCACGTGTCGCCGAAGGCCGCGTGGTGGCACTGGATGGCAAGCGCGCGCTGGAGCGTGCCCGCCAGATCATCGGCTTGGCCGACGAGCTCACCGAGGATTTCCGGCGCGTCCGCGACGATTTCGAGCGCCTCAACCGCGACTTCCGCGAACGCATCATCGACGACGAAGGCGAACGCGGCGACGTGCTGTCGCAGCTGTTCGAGGGCGTGGACGTGATCGGCGAGAGCGACGCCGGGCGCAGCTTCCAGGCCTTCTGGCGGCTGCTGAACGATGCCGAACAGAGCGCACAGCTCGATGCGGCGCTGGAAACGGTGCTCGCGCGTGGCTTCGCGCGGCGGCTGGATCGCAACGAACGTGCCTTCCTGCGCGGCTTCACCGGCACCATGCTCGACCGCGGCGGGCAGGTCCACGACGTCCTGCAGCACTTCGCGCGCAGCCTGCGTGGCTTCGTGCAGAGCCGCGGCTACCTCGAACAGCGTCGCCTCAACCAGCTGCTCAAGCAGGCACAGGCCGAAGCGCTGGCGCTGCGCGATGATTTCGCCGCGCAGCGGCCGATCGGTCGTGACCTGCAGCTCACCACCAGCCGCCTGCGCTCATGGTCGCAATGGAAACTGCACGATCCGCGCAGCGTTCAGATCGATGGCAACGTGCATCGCAACGACGCCGCCAGCATCAGCCTGGAAAGCGTCGGCGACCTGGTGGCCTCTTCGGAGATCGATTTCCGCACCCTGCGCCGCGACCTGCACGACCTGCTGGGCATCCAGCCGAGGCTCAGCATCGCCCAGGCACTCGACCAGCGCGAGGCATCGCAGGGGCTGGGCAGCGTCATCGGCTACCTGTCGCTGGGCACGCGCCACGGCACGGTGGTGGCCGGAGAACAGGAAACCGCGCGCTGGCGCGGCGGCGACGGGCACTGGCGCAGTGCCCGCATACCACTGGTCTGGTTCACCCAGGAGAAACGCCATGAACTGGCATGAAGATCCCCTCGAGACGTCCGCTGCCATCGACGGCGACGACGAGCCGGTCGTGGTCACCGCACTGCCGCGCCGGCGTGCCGACGAACTCTTCATCGGCGATACCGGTCGGTTGCCGCTGGAGGCGCGCCGCGCGCTGTGCCAGCTGCTGATCGGGCCGAGCATCGACCAGCAGCGCCACGCCCGGCTGTGGCCGGCGCTGATCCGCAGCGAAAGCGCGATCCGCTCCGCGTTGTCCGAACTGTTCCTGGAGCTGGTGCTGGATCGCGACAGCGGCGTGGCGTTCACCCGCCAGGCCGATACCGCCGAACTGGAAACGCCGGTGCTGCTGCGCACCTCGCCGCTGACCTTCATCGACTCGGTGCTGCTGCTGTACCTGCGCCAGCAGCTGGCCGAAGCCGACGCACGCGGTAACCGCGCAGTGGTTGCCGACGCCGAAATGGCCGAGGCGCTGGCCATCTACGAAAAGAACCTGTCCACCGATCGCGCCGGCTTCAACCGGCGTGTCGCAGCGGCCGTGCAGAAGATGAAGGACACCCACATCCTGACCCGCCTGGGCGGACAGGAAGACCGCCATGAAGTATCCCCGGCGCTGAAGCTGCTGTTCTCTGCCGAAGACGTGGCCGCGCTGTCGTCGGTGTACCGCCAGCTGCGCGAAACCCCGGCCGCCGAAGCCTGATCCAACGGAACCCTGCATGGCTCTTTCCAAGCACACCCCCGCATTGTTCAACGACGGCCTGCCGGATCCGCGCCTGCAGCAGTTCCGCATGCGCCGCCTGCAGGTGCACAACTGGGGCACCTTCAACGGCCTCACCGAAGTCCCCATCGCCGAACGCGGCTTCCTGTTCGTCGGCCGCTCCGGGTCGGGCAAGTCCACGCTGCTCGATGCGATGTCGGCCCTGCTGGTACCGCCGGCCATCGTCGACTTCAACGCGGCCGCCCGCGAAGCCGAGCGCAGTGGGCGCGATCGCAACCTGGTGTCCTATGTGCGCGGTGCATGGGCGGACCAGCAGGACAGCGGTACCGGCGAAATCGCCACCCAGTACCTGCGCAAGGGCGCCACGTGGACGGCACTGGTGCTGGAATACCGCAACGGCGAAGGCCGCGTGGTCAGCCTGGTGCGGCTGTTCTGGATCACCGGCAACGGCACCGCCGCCGCCGATGTGCGCCGCCATTACCTCATCGCCGAACGCCCCTTCGACATTGCAAAGGACCTGGGCGGCTTCGACCTGGACCTGCGCCGGCTGAAGCAGAAACTGGGCGACGTCCATCATTTCGACAGTTTCGCCGGCTACGCCGAACGCTTCCGGCACCTGCTGGGAATTGACAACGAGATGGCCCTGCGCCTGCTGCACAAGACGCAGTCGGCCAAGAATCTCGGCGATCTCAACGTCTTCCTGCGTGATTTCATGCTGGACGTACCGAAGACCTTCGATGCGGCCGAACGCCTGGTCAACGATTTCGCCGAGCTCGACGGTGCGCACCAGGCCGTGGTCACCGCACGCCGGCAGGTGGAGACGCTGGCGCCCGCGCGCGAGCACTTCAACGAACTGAAGGCGATGAACGCCCGGCGCGCGGACGATGAAACGCTCAAGCTCGGCATCGACAGCTTCCGCGAATCGCGTCGTCAGCAACTGCTGGAAGCGCGCCTGCATGAACTGGACGTGCGCGACCGTGGCCTGCTGGGTGAGGAGACCCAGCGCCGGGCGGCCCTGGACAACCACCAGGAACGGCTGGCCGAACTGGAGCTGCAGCGCCGCCAGCAGGGCGGAGAGCGCATCGAGGAACTGGAGCGCGAGCAGGGGCGGGCAGAAGGCGAACGCGACCGCCGCCAGGCCAAGCGCGAACAGGCGCGTCAGGCGGCCGGGCAGCTGCAGGCGGTACTGCCGGACAGCGCCCATGGCTTCGCCGAGCTGGTCGACCGCGCGCAGGGCGAACTGCACGACCGCCAGCGCGCATCGGCCGCACTCGATGAAGCCATCAGCGAGCGCCTGGGTGGCCGGCGCGACGACGAACGCCGCTTCGGCGAAGTGCGCGCCGAGCTGGAGGCGCTCGAACGCAACCCGTCCAGCATTCCCGCCCCGCTGCAGAAGCTGCGCGCCCGGCTGGCCGAGGAAACCGGCGTGCCGGAAGCCGCGCTGCCCTTCGTCGGTGAGCTGATCCAGGTCCGCCAGGACGAGATCGGCTGGCAGGGCGCCATCGAACGCGTGTTGTCCGGCTTCGCGCAATCGCTGCTGGTGGACGACCGCCACTACAGCGACGTCGCCGAGTGGGTCAACCGTACCCACCTGGGAATGCGTTTCACGTACTACCGGGTGCGTCGCAACGACGAAGCGTTCGCCCGTGATCCCTCCGCACGTTCGCTGCTGCACAAGCTCGAACTGCGCGACAGTTCGTTCGAGCCGTGGCTGCGCCGCGAACTCGGCAAGCGCTTCGATTACGAATGCGTCGATGCCCGCCAGCTGCGCAACGTCGAACGCGGCATCACCCGGGAAGGCCAGGTCAAGCATCCCGGCGACCGTTTCGAAAAGGACGACCGCACTGCGGTGAACGACCGTCGTCGCTGGCTGCTGGGCTTCAACAACCGTGACAAGCTGTCGCTGTTCCAGAAGGAAGCGCAGGAACTTGCGCAGCGTATTGCTGGCTGCGACGAGGATATCGCGCGGCTGCGCGCACAGCGCGAGCGCGACAACGAGCGGCGCCTGGCCTGCAACCAGCTGGTGAACCTGGCCTGGGATGAAATCGACGTGGCCGCGCCCCTGCAGCGCCTGGCCGACATCGAAGCCAACCTGCGCGCGCTGCGCGAGGGCAATGCCGACCTGGCACGGCTGGCCACGGAGATCGACAGTACCCGCGCGGATATCGAACAGGCGCGCCGTACCTACGAGGACACCCGCGTCGAGCGCGGCCAGCTGGTACGGGAACGCGACCGCCTGGACAAGGACCGCCAGAAGAGCCGCGCGCTGGTGCTGCCGGCATTGGGTGCCACCCAGGAAGCCGGGCTGCAGCAGCGCCTGGAAGCCCTGGGTCCGTTGAGCCTGGAGACGCTGGAAGCGCACATGCGCCATATCAGCAACACGCTCAACGAGCAGTTGTCGTCGTCGCAGCAGGACCTCAACCGTATCGAGAACCAGCTGCTGGGCTGCTTCCGCCGCTTCGTGCAGCAGTGGCCGGAAGAGTCCGGCGACTTCACGGTTTCGGTGGCCTCGGCCGATGATTTCCTGGCCCGCCTGCAGCGCCTGGAACGCGATGGCCTGCCGCAGCATGAAGAACGCTTCTTCGACCTGCTGCAGAACCAGAGCAAGAACAACCTGCTGGCCCTGCAGCGGCACAGCGCCGAAGCGCGCAAGTCGATCGGCCAGCGCCTGGAGGAGGTCAATGCCAGCCTGGAGCAGGTACCGTTCAACCGTGGCACCCTGCTGACCATCGAACTCAGCGACCGGCGCCTGCCGGAAGTGCTGGAGTTCCACCAGCAACTGCGCGACGTGCTCTCGCACCACCAGACCGAAGCACGCGATGTCGCCGAGGCGCAGTTCGCCGTGCTGCGTACGCTGGTGGCGCGCCTGGGCTCGCAGGAAGGTGAAGACAAGCGCTGGCGCGAACATGTACTGGACGTGCGCCTTCACGTGGAGTTCATCGGCGTGGAGCTGGATGCGGCCACGCGCCAGCAGGTGGAGATCTACCGCAGTGGTGCCGGCAAATCCGGTGGCCAGCGGCAGAAACTGGCCACCACCTGCCTGGCCGCCGCCCTGCGCTACCAGCTGGGTGGCGTGGACAGCCAGCTGCCCAGCTACGCCGCCGTGGTGCTCGACGAAGCGTTCGACAAGGCCGACAACGAGTTCACCGCACTGGCGATGAACATCTTCGACAACTTCGGCTTCCAGATGGTGGTGGCCACGCCGCTGAAGTCGGTGATGACCCTGGAGCCGTTCATCGGCGGCGCCTGCTTCGTGGAGATCAGTGGCCGCCACGATTCCGGCGTGCTGCTGATCGAATATGACGAGCAAGCCAGGCGCCTCAAGCTGCCGGAACGCAGCCGATCGTAACGCCGGGACCTGCCCGGCGACCTTCGGATGACCGGGCCGGGCGTGGTTCAACCCGGCCCGCCGGCTTCGTGCTATCACTGCGCTCATGAACGCTGCGACGATGCTCATGCCGGCCGATGCGCTGGCGCGCCTGCGGCGGAAGTGGCCGCGCCTGCGCAGCGACGCGCTGCTGGGTACGGCGTGCTGGCCCGAGCGCATCGCGCTGCAGCCGCCCACCCAGAAACAGGCGAACCTGCGCTGGAAGCACTTCGGCGACTGGATCCAGGCGTGGCAGGCCCAGGCCCATGTTGAAACACGACAGGTGGCCTGGTCATCGCTGGGCACCCAGGATCTGCCCACGCATTGGGTGCTGGACGATGCCGATGTGGTGGCGGCCGCCCTCGGCGAGCAGCAACGCTGGCGGCGTGCGCAGCACGCGCTGCAGTCCTTCATCGGCCTGTGGCCGGATCACCCGGCGCTGCACCAGCGTCTGGCAGGGCGATTCTTCGATGTCCTGGCCGATACCGGAGCGGCCGAACTGCAGCGCATCCAGCGCGTGCTGCAGTGGCTTCACCAGCATCCGCACAGTGGCCTGTACCCCCGGCAGATTCCCGTTGCCGGCATCGACAGCAAATGGCTGCAAGGCCATTACCGGCTGCTCGGCGACGCATTGCTGGCGCTGGGCGCCCCGCCGGCCACGCGTTTCGAACAGCGCGCCGGGTTGCGAAGCGCACCGGAAACCCTGCGCTTCCGACTGCTGGATACCGCGTTGTCGGCGCGTTTCGGCGGACTGACCGACATCGTGGCGCCGGTGCAGGAGTTCCAGCGCCTGCGGTTGCCGGTACGCCAGGTGCTGATGATCGAAAACCTGCAGACCGGCCTGGCCTGCGGCGCACTGCCGGGTACGCTGCTGCTGATGGCCAAGGGCTGCGCAGTGGAGTTCGCGCGGTCCACGCCCTGGCTGCGCGAACTGCCGGTGCACTACTGGGGCGACATCGATACCCATGGGCTGGTCATCCTGCACAAGCTGCGTGCCCATCTTCCGCACGCACGTTCATTGCTGATGGACGAAGCCACGCTGCTGTCCTGCCCGCAGGACCGCTGGGGGACCGAGCCACGGATGCATCGCGCCGAAAGGCTGGCCAACCTGGGCGCGGCCGAACAGGCGCTGTACACGCAGCTGCGCTGCGGCGCGTTCGGCCCGGCGGTGCGCCTGGAGCAGGAACGCATCGATTGGGCATACGCCTGGGCCCGGGTACGGGCGCAGCTGGCCGCCAGCTAGCCGGCGAACGTGTCCCAGCCCATCCGCGCGATCAGCACCACCACCAGGACCACGAAGAACTTCCGGATCAGCGGCGTGCCACCGCGCAGCGCCAGCCGCGTGCCCACCACTGAACCGACGATGTTGGCCAGCGCCATGGGCACCGCGAACAGCAGCAGCACGTTGCCCGTCGGCAGGAAAAACGACAGTGCGGCGACATTCGTCGACAGATTGACCACCTTCGACGCGGCCGACGCACGCAGGAAGTCCAGTCCGAAGAAGCGGATGAACAGGAAAATCAGGAAACTGCCGGTGCCCGGGCCGAAGAAGCCGTCGTAGAAGCCGATCGCCGCACCGATCAGCAACGCTACGACCAGCTCGCGCCGGCCGATTTCGCGCGGCCGGTGCAGCGCCCCGAAGTCCTTCTTCCACAGCGTGTAGACCAGCATCGCCACCAGCAGTACCAGCACCAGTGGACGCACCGCATCCTTGGGCAGCAGGCTGACCGCCGTCGCGCCGGCGAAGGAAAACACGAACGCCGTTGCCGCCGCGAACAGCACCGGCTGCCAGGGAAAACGCACATTGCGTGCGTAACGCCAGGCCGCCGCCGCCGTTCCGAAGGCGGAACTGAACTTGTTGGTACCAAACAGCAGCGCCGGCGTGTGCTGCGGGAGTACCGTGAACAGGCCGGGCAGCTGCACCAGGCCACCGCCGCCGACTGCTGCATCGACCACCCCGGCAATGAAGGCGATGGCCACCAGCCACCAGAGTTCGGGGGGAACCAGTTCCAGCACGTACAGGTACCTGCATGAGGGGGCGACAGCATACGCCTGAACCGCCTGCCGAAGATTCCCGTGCCCGGCGACAGGTATCTTGCGGGTCATGCGAAGATGGCGGCATGAGCAAAGTCCTTGAAGCGTGTCTCTGCGGCCTGGATGCGCCGTATGACGCCTGCTGCGGGCGCTATCATGCCGGCGAGCGCGCACCGGATGCCGTCTCCCTGATGCGATCGCGCTACAGCGCCTACGTGCTGCGGCTGGCCGATTACCTGCTGGACAGCTGGCATCCGGATACGCGCCCACGCGAGCTGTCGCTTGAGGAGCCAGTCGGGCAGCGCACCCGGTGGCTCGGCCTGACCGTCCACGAAAACCATCAGCAGCACTATCATGCGGAGGTACGGTTCACCGCGCGCTACCGCATCGGTGGCGGCAGCGCGGTGAAGATGACCGAGCACAGCCGCTTCGAAAGGATCGACGGTCGCTGGCTCTATCGGGACGCA
This sequence comes from Pseudomonadota bacterium, assembly GCA_023423605.1. GTDB lineage: Bacteria > Pseudomonadota > Gammaproteobacteria > Xanthomonadales > Xanthomonadaceae > Stenotrophomonas. The sequence continues at coordinate 33 of JAFAFF010000295.1, read as the reverse complement.
CGCTGATGGCGCGGTGCTTGCCCGCATGCAGCA
>JAFAFF010000259.1 GCA_023423605.1 Pseudomonadota bacterium | reverse complement strand
GCCCTGGACGCCGCGTTGAAGGCGGCGGAACAGGCCGGTTCCGCCGCAGACGCCGCCGCTGCGGAGGCCGGCGCGCAGGAAGGTTCGGTGCGGCTTGCACGTGAGCACGTGGAGCGCCTGCAGGCCGAACTGGAAGCCATGCAGCCGGACGACCCCGACCGTGCTGCCAGACAGGCGCAGCTGGAAACCGCGCAGCAGCACCTGCACTCGGCACAGGTTCGCCTGGAGAAGGCGAGCCATGTGCTTGTTGAAGCCAGCATGCAGTTCGAGCGCGCATTGGGCCAGGTGGAGAAGGAGCGTGGCCGGGTGGAGGTCTTCGGCGTGCCTGGCCAGCCAACGGAGAAGCCGGAGCAGCGCAGCTCGAGCGCTGCGGCGACGCTGCAGAAGCTGATCGCGCAGCTCAGCATCCTCAGCGCGGACGTATCCCTGGAAAAGATGAAGAATGAAACCGAGGCATTGATGGCGGCGCTCAAGGCGCGCGAGGCGGAAAACCTGGAGCGCTCCAGGAAGTTCGAAGCCGAACAACAGCGTGCGCGCGACGCCGAGAGCAAGACCGGCTGCGCAGGCAAGATTCTCAAATGGGTCAGTGCGGCCGTCAGCGTGGTCGTGGTCGCCGTGGGCGTATTGACCTTCAATCCCGCCATCATCGCCGTTGGCGTGGTGGGCATGCTGATGACCGTGGACAGCATGATCGGCTCGGCCACTGGTTTCTCCGTCATGGGCAAGCTGACCGAGCTGGTCGGCAAGGGCATCAGCTCCGCATTGACTGCATTCGGTGTTCCGGAGTCGCTTGCCAGACAGATCGGTGACATTGCTGCGGTGGTGGTGGTTGCCGTGGCCGTGATCGCCATGATGATGGTGGCGGGCAATGTCGGCGGCGCCCTGCAGGCGGTAAACGGAGTGCAGAACGTCACGCGGCTGATGGACGCCGCGCGCCAGGCGGTGGAAGTGCTGCAGGTCATCGGCCAGCTGGTGAGCACGGCGGCCAGCATCACCGTAGGCGTGGGGCAGATCATCGTCGCCGGCATCCTGGTGGATGTCGCGCGGCTTCTGGCGGCGATGGAGGAGAGCATCTTCGGCAGCGAGGTGCTTCGCGATCTGCTGGACAAGGTACGCGAGAGCGCCGATGCGCTTTACCGGACCTCGCTGGACCTGGTGCGCAAGATGGGTGAAGTCATCCAGGACAACACGGAAACCGGCAAGGCCATCATCGCCCATACGCGCGCCCACGCCTGAAATTCTTACCACTCAATCCCTGAAGGCAACACTCCCATGCCCACCTCCATCCCCACTGCGGACGTTGTCCGCCGCTCCTTCATCATGCCATCGTCGATGATCGGGAAATCCGTCGCGGCCCAGAACGACCTGCATGCGCGACAGGTAGCCGATGCGATTGTACGCTCCGACATCAACCCTCTCTTCAGCAAAGCTTCGTCTGCCGCGCCGCGCCTGGATGTGCCGGAGCAACCGTTGCCGGAGCAGTCGCAGTTGTTCGCCCTGCTGGACAGTCTGCAGCCGGTCGAAGACGGCGGGAAGTCGGTGGCCGTGCAGGATGCGATCAGGCAGCTGCATGTAAATGCACTGCAGTCGATGCCGCCGCAGCAGCGTGCGCAACTGGCCTCGGGAGACACCACGCCGTTGGGTGACCTGCTGGCCTCTGCACAACTGGACGGCGTGCGCGACCAGGTGCAGGTGCTGGTCGGGCTGCTGGACGGCAACAGTCCGCAGGTCCTGCCCACATCTGCAGACCTGGCCGTGCTGGGCGGCACCGTGCCGCCCGCAACGGAGGATGCTGCCGCACTGATTGCACTGCTGGACAGCGCCCCCAGCGTGCGCGACGTGGCGGAGGAGGCCAGCAGGCTTGACGAGAAGGAGTTCTCGGTAAGGATGGCGACCGACCCGCGCTTCGCTGTCGTGCTGCTGCTTGTCGGCTACCTGATGCAGCTGGCTGCGACGCAACGCGAGCAGGCGATGGCGATGCTGGGTTTCGCCGAACAGGCCATCAAGGAAATGGGCATCAACATGGTGGAAAGCGCCAAGCAGGCGCGGCTGGCGAAGGTGGTCGCCCTGGTGGTGGTGGTGGTGGTTTCCGCTGCCGCCGTGGCCGTGGGTACGGCGGCGGCGAGTCGCAACATCGGCAGCATCCGCAACCATCAGGTGAAGGCCAACGCCTTGAACAAGGATGCCGCCGCGACCGAAGTGGATATCGCCATGGGTGTCAACGGGCGCGGCAGCGCGCAGGCACAGACCGCGGAGGGCCGCGAGACGCTGCGACAGACCTTGGTGGAGAAGCGCGGCCACGCTGCGGAGGAGTTTGCCAAGCACGGCGTGCGGGGCACCCAGTCCGCGGTGATCACGCAGACCGGGCAGGTCCTGGGCCAGGCGGCCAATGCCGGTGGCAGCGCAGCCGGCTCAGGTCATGAGATCACCGCAGCAGAGCTGACGGCCCGCCAGGAGAAGCGTCGCACGGACTCCAACACCGGGCAGCAGTCGTCGCAGGGTATCGGCCAGAACGCCGGCAAGATCGATGAGACCCAGGCCAACCTGTTCCGTCAGATGCAGCAGGCCGAACAGGACAAGGCTGATACCAACAACGAGATCGCGCGCAAGCTCTGACGATCCTTCGCACTGTGCGTGCCCGCCTCGTGCGACACGCATCTTCCGGATGAATCCCATGAATGAAATCACCCTCTCTTCGCCGACAATGATCCGTGCCGTGCACGCCGCATCCAGCGCCGCCGTGCATCGGGACGACGACGATGGCCATGTCCCAATCCGACAGACGGCCGCAGCGGCGGGCAGCGCCGGCCTGCTGGGCGACGTGGAACGCAGCCTCCGTCGTGCCGAGATTCGGCTGCGTAGCGCGGTCCAGTAC
>JAFAFF010000249.1 GCA_023423605.1 Pseudomonadota bacterium | reverse complement strand
CAGCAGTGCCTGCGGTTCCAGGAACTGGTCGCGCACGAATATCGACAGGCTGTCGGCGATGCGGTCCTTGCCGCGTGGAATGATGGCCGTGTGCGGGATGGGCAGGCCAAGCGGGTGACGGAACAGGGCGACCACGGCGAACCAGTCGGCCAGCGCACCGACCGTGGCGGCTTCACAGAACGCCGAAACCCAGGCCCAGGCGCCACGCTCGCCCTGCCAGTGACTGACGGCGAAACCGGCCAGCATCAGCAGCAGCAGGCCGAGGGCGATGGCCTTCATGCGCCGCAGCTGGGCACGGCGGGGATCGGCGGGCGTCATGACGGGGCGAGCATCCATGCCGACAGTCTACCGGTGGTGGTGTCGGTGACCATTGACGCCCAACGGGTGTTGCCCCCGGTGAGTGATGTCTGTTGGATGTAGCCCCCGGTGGGTGACGCCAGTTGGATGTAGCCCCCGGTGGGTGACGACCGTTGGATGTAGTCCCGGTGGGTGATGCCAGTTGGATGTAGCCCCCGGTGAGTGATGTCTGTTGGATGTAGCCCCGGTGGGTGATGCCAGTTGGATGTAGCCCCGGTGGGTGACGACCGTTGGTCGTCACACCCATGCATCACCGCATCTGCTGCAGCTGCCGGCGCAGCGCATCGTTTTCACGGCTCAGTGCGACGATGCGCGCACGCAGTGCCGGCACGTCCTCACCCAGCTCCTCCAACGCGGCAAGGACCTGCGCATCACGCGTGTCCGCTTCATCCGCACCTGCTTCCGGCTGCGCCTCTTCCGCTTCAGGCCGGGCCGGGCGCGGCCTGCGGTTGGCTTCGCGTGCGCGCCGGGCGGCCTGCTTCAGCTCGTCCTTGCCCGCCGATGCCGCCGCGCGCTGTTCTTCCTCCGGCAACGATGCCACCGCTGCCGCCGCGCTGATCGACAGCTGCCCGCTCCTCACCGCGTCCACCACTTCCGGTGCGGCCTGCGCACGGATGCGTTCAATCATGCCGATCTGGCTGCTGCTCAGCTTGGCTTCGCGTGCCAGGTCGGCGCGGGTCAGCCGCGGCGCCGGTTCCCAGGGCGGGCTGTCCTGGTCATCCTGTGGATGTTCGGCGCTGCCATCGCTCTCGCGTTGCAGCTGCTCCTGTTCCAGGCGCTTGCGCTCGGCGAGGATCTCGCGCTTGCGCAGCGCCAGTTCGCCGCGCTGGAAATCGGACACGCTGCGCCGCCCCAGGTGCTGTTCGATCATCCACAGGTGCACGTCTTCCATGTTCCGGAAGCGGGTGTTCTGCACCGTGTTGAACGGCAGGCCGTGTTTCTGGCAGATGCCATGCCGGTTGTGCCCGTCCACCAGCACATCGCCCCACAGCACCAGCGCGTCGCGGCAGCCTTCGGCGAGGATGCTGCGCTCCAGCGCCTCGTATTCGTCCGCAGTGAGCGGGTCGATATAGGCCTTCAGTTCTTCTTTGACGATGATGTCCATGGGCGTGCAGGAGCAGTGGAGCGGAACCGGCCATTGTACCGGGTCCTGCAGGGCCGGCCCGGGGGATGGCCTTGCCGCCGACCGGACGCGATCCGACGCAGGGTGGCAGCGGCAGTGTCCACTGAAACCAATCCGTTCGCCGGCGGTGGTCGCGTGGCAGAATCCGGAAGCTCATCTCCGGCCCGTCCTGCCCATGTCGTCCACCGCGGTTCCCGCCACGTCCTCTTCGGTTCCGGCCAACTCGCCGCAGCGCGTGCTGCTGGCCAGCCTGATCGGCACCACCATCGAGTTCTTCGATTTCTACATCTACGCCACCGCGGCAGTGCTGGTGTTCCCGCATCTGTTCTTCCCCGAAAGCAGCGACAAGGCGGCGATGCTGCAATCGTTGGCGACATTCGCGGTGGCCTTCATCGCGCGGCCGGTGGGGTCGGCCGTGTTCGGCCACTTCGGTGACCGTATCGGTCGCAAGGCCACGCTGGTGGCCGCGCTGCTGACCATGGGCCTGTCCACCGTCGCCATCGGCCTGCTGCCCACGCATGCGCAGATCGGCCTGTGGGCGCCGGCGCTGCTGGCCCTGTGTCGTTTCGGGCAGGGCCTGGGCCTGGGCGGGGAATGGGGCGGCGCGGTATTGCTGGCCACGGAAAACGCGCCGCCCGGCAAGCGTGCCTGGTACGGCATGTTTCCGCAGCTGGGCGCGCCGCTGGGCTTCCTGCTTTCCGCCGGCATCTTCCTGCTGCTTGGCCGCATGTTGTCCGGCGAGGATTTCCTGCACTGGGGCTGGCGTGTTCCGTTCATCGCCAGCGCGCTGCTGGTGGGCGTCGGCCTGTGGGTGCGGCTGGCCATCCATGAAACGCCGGATTTCCAGCAGGCACTGGACCGCCATGCGCGGGTCAGGCTGCCGATGTGGACGGTGCTGCGCCACCACTTCGTGCCGATGGTGCTGGGAACGCTGGGGGCGTTCGCCACGTTCGTGCTGTTCTACCTGATGACGGTGTTCGCGCTCGGCCACGGCACGGCGACGCTTGGCTATGGCCGCGAGCAGTTCCTGCTGCTGCAGATGGTCGGCATCCTGTTCTTCGCTGCCGGTATTCCGGTTTCCGCACGCTATGGCGACCGCTGGGGCACCCGGCGCACGATGATCGCCGCCAGCGGCCTGATCCTGGTGTTCGGCGTGCTGCTGGCCCCGATGTTCCAGGCGGGCAGCCCCTGGATGGTGGTGGCGTTCCTGTCGCTGGGGTTGTTCCTGATGGGCCTTACCTACGGTCCGTGCGGTACGTTCCTTGCCGAAATCTACCCGGTGGAGGTGCGCTATACCGGCGCGTCGCTGTCGTTCAACCTGGCCGGCATCCTCGGCGCGGCGCCCGCGCCCTACCTGGCAACCTGGCTGGCCGAACGTTTCGGGCTGGTAGCGGTGGGCTACTACCTGTGCCTGGCCGCGCTGGTGACCATCTGCGCGCTGCTGGCCCTGCAGCGCCGGGTGCAGTGAAGAATGGGGGACGGAGGCAGTTAAATGGAATTAACCGCCTCCGTCCCCAATTCTTTGCGGGGTCAGGCGGGGAGGGCGGCGGTGGCTGCCATGCGGACGTTGTCGCGGCCGCCGGCCTTGGCCAGGTACAGCTGGCGGTCGGCTTCGCTGATCAGCGCATGCAGGCTGTCGCGACCGGCACGCAGGCAGCACACGCCGACGCTCACCGTCATCCGCAGTGCCTCCTCGCCGATGGGCACGCGCAGTGCCGCCACCGATCGACGCAGCCCTTCGAAATAGGCGTGCGCCGCGTCCGGGTCCAGGCCCGGTACCAGCAGGCAGAATTCCTCGCCGCCGAACCGCGCCACCAGGTCGCCGACGCGCGCGTGGCCACCGACCACCGCCGCGCACGCACGCAACGCGTCGTCGCCGCCGTCGTGTCCCCAGGTGTCGTTGATATGCTTGAAATGGTCGATGTCCACCATCGCCACGGCAATCCAGTCGTCATCCTGCTGCACGGCGTTCAGTTGCCGCTGGCTGTGGTCCAGGAAGAAGCGGCGGTTGGGCAGGCCGGTGAGGAAATCGCGCGTGGCCAGGTCCTGCAGGGTGCCGATCAGCTCAAGCTGGTCCACGTTCTGCGAGACGCGGCAGAAGAACTCCTCGCGCGAAAACGGCTTGCGCAGGAAATCGTTGGCGCCGTTCTTCAGGAAACGCGGGATCAACGACGCATCGGTATTGCCGGACAGGCCGATCACCGCCACCTTGTCGCGCGAACGCAGCATGCGCAGGCGACGGGTGAATTCCACCCCCTGCATGCCCGGCATTTCCTGGTCCACTACTGCCAGGCGGATGGCCGGATGCGTCTCGATGGCCAGCAGCCCGGCTTCGCCGTCGGCCGCTTCATGCACCCGGTGGCCGTACATGCGCAGCAGCGCGGCGGCATAACCGCGCGCGGAAGGCGAGTCGTCCACCACCAGCGCATCGATGCGGCGGTTGCGCTCCAGGCGCTGCACCAGCCACACCAGGTAATCCACGCTGCCCGGGGTGTTCTTCAGCACGTAATCGATGACTTTCTGTTCCAGCACGCGCCGGCGCACGTCTTCGTCGTACACGCCGCTGACCACCACGGTCGGCAGGCCGCGGGAAACGAAGAACTCCACTACCTCCTCGCGGTCGCCATCGGCCAGCACCAGCCCGGTCAGCACCAGGAACCACCCCTGCGGATCCTGCAGCAGGGCGGCGGCCTCGGCCAGCGTGGAGGCTACCGTTACCGGCAGCTCCAGGCGCTGTTCGATGGCTTCGCGCAGCATCGAGGTGAACGTGCGCGAGTTTTCCACCAGCAATACGCGCTGGGGCAGGAGTTCAACTCCGGGGGCGCTGTCGAAAGCGCCTGGCAGCAAAGCGGACATGAGGCATGCGCTCAGGGCGGGCTGGGTCGAAAGCACTATCGGCCGGGTCGGTCGAAACTTGAACTGCGTCACCAGATCAGGTTGCGCAGCCGGAGCAGGGCCATGGTCGCCACCAGCAGCGGCGTGCGCAGCAGCCTGCCGCCCGGGAAGGCAGCCTGGGGCAGCCGTTCGAAGACATCCAGGCGGCCGGCCTGGCCGGCGATGGCCTCGGCGATCACCTTTCCGGCCAGATTGGCGGCGGCCACGCCATGGCCCGAATAGCCCTGCGCGAAGTAGATGTCCGGCGTCAGCCGGCCCCAGTGCGGTGCGCGGTGGGTGGTGATGTCCACATAGCCGCCCCACAGGTATTCCAGCGGCACGCCCTGCAACTGCGGGAATACCTGCCACAGCCGGCGCTGCATCACCGCCGCCAGCCCCGGCGGCGGCCGCGACGAATAGCTGGCGCCACCGCCGAACAGGACGCGGTGGTCATGGCTGAGGCGGAAATAATCCAGCACCCAGTCGGTATCGGACACCGCCATGTCGTTGCGGATCAGCGAACGCGCACGCGCGGCGCCCAGCTCCGGCGTGGCCCCGATGTAGGTGCCCACGGGCATGATGTGCCGCTCCAGTTCCGGGGCGATGCCTTCCAGCCAGGCGTTGCCGGCAAGCAGCACCTGCGCGGCATGCACGGTCCCGGTGGCGGTCCGCAGCGCGGGACGCGGATGGCGCTGCAGCTGCAGCACCGGCGTACCTTCGTGGATGACCGCACCGGCGGCCAGCGCGGCATCGGCCAGCCCCTGTACATAGGCCAGCGGATGCAGGTGCCCGCTGAGCGGATCGAACATCGCTGCCAGGTAGCGCGGGCTGTCCAGCCGCGAGCGCAGGGTGTCCTGGTCCCACCATTGCATGGGGTAGTCGTAGCGCCGCACCAGCGTATCCATCGTTGCGCGAAGCGCACGGACCTGGCGCGGACGGATCGGCACGCTGGCATGGCCGGCCACCCAGTGGCAATCGATGCCGTGGCGGGCGATGCGTTCGCGCACCAGGGCCACGCCTTCGCGGGAAAGATCGAACAGCGTTCGCGCGTCCTGCGCCCCGACGAGCCGTTCCAGCACCTCCACTTCGCAGCCATAGCCCGACAGCACCTGCCCGCCGTTGCGGCCCGACGCCCCCCAGCCGACCCGGCAGGCTTCCAGCACCGTTACCCGCAGGCCCCGGCCGGCCAGTTCCAGTGCCGCCGAAAGTCCGGTATAGCCGCCGCCCAGGATCGCCACGTCGACATGTGCATCGCCATCCAGCGCCGGCAGCGCAGGGCGCGGCGGCACGCTGGCGGCATACCAGCTGGGGGGCAGGCTGGGGTCCTGCCAGGCGGGGGACGTCGGCTCCATGGTGCAAGTCTGGCGTAGTCCGCGGCGCAATGGTGTGACCACATGGCGGTTGCCGCTGTCCCTGCCGGGCGCTACCGTGTCCACAGCGCCGGTGTCCGTGGCTGTGTCATCCGCCTGGCAGGTGGTGCAGGCCGCACAGCCGTTTCCTCGGCGACAACGAACTGGACAGGAATCCCATGAGTCCGCAACCCCGCCCGCGCACCCGCCCGCGCAAGCCGCCCACCGTTGCGGAGGCCCGGGAAAGCAGCCTGCTGCACTGGTTGAAGGAACGCCGCATCACCGAAGTGGAATGCCTGGTGCCGGACATCACCGGCATCGCGCGCGGCAAGATCATCCCGGCAGACAAGTTTTCGCATGATTACGGCACGCGCCTGCCGGAAGGCATCTTCGCCACCACGGTGACCGGCGATTATCCCGACGACTACTACGACCTGACCTCGCCATCGGATTCGGACATGATCCTGCGCCCGGATCCGCAGACGGTGCGCATGGTGCCGTGGGCGACCGACCCCACCGCGCAGATCATCCACGACTGCTACACCAAGAACGGCCAGCCGCACGAACTGGCGCCGCGCAACGTGCTGCGCCGCGTGCTCGATGCCTATGCCGAGCTTGGCCTGCGCCCGGTGGTGGCGCCGGAGCTGGAGTTCTTCCTGGTGCAGAAGAACACCGACCCCGATTTCCCGCTGCTGCCGCCAGCCGGTCGCTCGGGGCGCCCGGAAACGGCGCGGCAGTCGTATTCCATCGATGCAGTCAACGAGTTCGATCCCATCCTGGATCTCATGTACGACTACGCCGATGCCATGAAGCTGGACGTGGACACGCTGATCCATGAATCCGGCGCGGCGCAGCTGGAGGTCAATTTCAGCCATTCCGATGCCATGGACCTGGCCGACCAGGTGTTCCTGTTCAAGCGCACCATGCGCGAAGCAGCGATGCGCCACGGTGTGTATGCCACCTTCCTGGCCAAGCCGATGGAAAACGAACCCGGCAGCGCCATGCACATCCACCAGAGCCTGGTGAAGGCCAGCGATGGCAGCAATGTGTTCACCGGCGAGGGCGAAGGGGAGGGGGAGTTCAGCCCGGTGTTCGGCCACTACCTGGGCGGGCTGCAGGCGTATGCGCCACCGGCGATGGCGTTCTTCGCGCCGAACGTCAATTCCTACCGCCGGCTGGTGTTCGGCGAGGTATCGCCGAGCAACGTGCACTGGGGGTTCGACAACCGCACCTGTGGCCTGCGCGTGCCCATGGATACTCCGGCGAACATGCGGGTGGAAAGCCGCTTCGCCGGGTCCGATGCCAATCCCTACCTGGCCATGGCCGCCACCCTGGCATGTGGCC
>JAFAFF010000019.1 GCA_023423605.1 Pseudomonadota bacterium | reverse complement strand
CAGCGCCACGCATTCCCATCTTCATGTGTTGCATTCCTGGAAGTGAAAAGACGCCGACGTCGGCGCGAAAACGTTCATTGTCGCACGCATGTCCCGGATGTCGAGGCGTGCGGCGCAGATCAATGGGTCGCCGGTGCCGCCAGCGCACGCTCGATGGCCGCGACCAGTTCCTTGTCATCCGGGGCGACCTTGCTGGGGAACTGTGCCACCAGGCGGCCATCGCGGCCCACCAGGTACTTGTGGAAATTCCAGCCAGGGGCGACGCCGCTGGCTGCGGTCAGGCGCCGGTACAACGGCGTGGCCTGGTCGCCGACGACATGCACCTTCTGGAACATCGGGAACTTGACGCCATAGGTCAGCGTGCAGAATTCCTGGATCTGCGCCTCATCACCCGGCTCCTGCCCCTTGAAATCATTGGAGGGAAAGCCGAGCACGCTGAGGCCTCGCCCCGAGTACTTCTTCTGCAGTGCCTCCAGCCCTTCGTACTGCGGGGTGAAACCACACTTGCTGGCGGTATTGACCACCAGCAGCACGCGGCCGTGGTAGCGCTGCTTCAGGTTGACCGGTTCCTTGCCGGCCAGCGGGCGATAGGACACATCCAGCAGGTCGTCGGCCGAAAACGCCGGCGCGGCCAGCGCAAGGCAGGCCGCCGCGAGCAGCACCGCCCGTCCGCGGACAGCCTTCCGCGGGCCACGCGTCGAAGACCGGCAAGGAGGCGTGTGGGAAGGAAAGGCGGACATGGCAGGCATCCTGGCGATGGGTGGGTGGCAGGGCCGGGGCCCTCGTTTCGCGCCGGACTATAGCATCGCCGCATCCGCCCGCCGGAGCCGCATCGCCCGCACGGCATGCGTCTGCGGCGTTACGCCACGTCCCGCGACGCGCTTCCTGAACGAAGTCAGCCACCTGTATCCGCCCCTGTTGCACTGGCCACATCAGGTGTTATAGTTGACTACAACACCAGTCACCTGAGACAGGACGGGCCCATGAAGAACATGACGCGACACCGCAATGCCGGAACGCTCGCCAGTGCGGTCGGCCTGCTGGTCCTGTCCCTAGGACTGTGTGCGGCAGCAGGGCGCGTTTCCGGCAATGCCGGTACCGCCCCGCTGCTGGAAGGCCTGCAGGATGCAGCCGTGCCGGCTGCCGGAGATGCGTCCCCGGCACCCTCCCCCCCGCGGCGGCTGAACAGCTCCCTGTCCATGCCGTATTTTTCATTCGCGCAGTCGCTGAATTCCCGGAGCTGACCATGAGCGATATCCAATGGAGCGACGGTGCTCCGATCTACCGTCAACTGAAGGAGCGCGTGATCGCCATGATGCTCGACGGAATCATCAAACCGGGCGATGCCCTGCCCTCGGTGCGCCAGGTGGCGGCCGACTACCAGCTCAATCCCATCACCGTATCGCGTGCTTACCAGGAACTGGCCGATGAAGGCCTGGTGGAAAAGCGCCGCGGGCTGGGCATGTTCATGACCGAGGAGGCAGCCAGCCAGCTGCGCAGCAGCGAACGCGACCGCTTCCTCAACGAAGAATGGCCGGCCGTGCTCGAGCGCATCCAGCGCCTGGGCCTGGACGTGAACGAACTGCTGACCCAGGGGAAGATCCCATGAATGCCGTGACAAGCCAGGATGTCATCACCGCGCGTGGCCTGCGCAAGGCCTACAAGCGCACTCTCGCGCTGGACAACACCAGCTTCAGCATCCCCGCCGGCCGCATCGTCGGGCTGATCGGCCCGAACGGCGCCGGCAAGACCACCGCATTGAAGGCGGTGCTGGGCCTGTCCTCGGTGGAAGGCGAGCTGAGCGTGCTCGGCAAGGACCCGCGCCGCCACCGCGACGAGCTGATGAACGATATCTGCTTCATCGCCGACGTGGCCGTGCTGCCGCGCTGGATGAAGGTGCGCGAAGCCATCGATTTCGTGGCCGGGGTGCATCCGCGCTTCGACCGCGCACGATGCGAGCGCTTCCTGTCCAGCACCCGCCTGCAGCCGAAGCAGCGCGTGCGCGAACTGTCCAAGGGCATGATCGTGCAGCTGCACCTGGCCCTGGTGATGGCCATCGACGCGCGCGTGCTGGTGCTCGACGAACCTACTCTCGGCCTGGACATCCTGTACCGCAAGGAATTCTACCAGCGCCTGCTGGAGGATTATTTCGACGAGCAGAAGACCATCATCGTCACCACCCACCAGGTGGAAGAGATCGAACACATCCTCACCGATGTCATGTTCATCCGCGACGGCAAGGTGGTGCTGAGCGCGGAAATGGATGAAGTGGGCGAGCGCTATACCGAAGTGCTGGTGAACGCCGACCAGCTCGGCAACGCCCGAGCCCTGCAGCCCATCGACGAACGCGCACTGCCGTTCGGCAAGTCCGTGCTGCTGTACGACAACGTCCCGCGCGCCCAGCTGGCCAGCCTCGGCGAGATCCGCAGCCCCGGCCTGGCCGACCTGTTCGTCGCCATCATGAAGGGAACCTACGCATGAACGCCGTGAACCATCCCGTCAGCAAGACCGGCACGCTGCGCTGGCTGCTCAAGCGCGAATACTGGGAAAACCGCGGTGGCTTCCTGTATGCGCCGTTCATCGCCGGCGCGGTATCGCTGGTGATGAGCACGCTGGGCATCGTGCTGGGCCTGTTCGCCCTGCGCCGCGCCGCCGCGGACGGAAACCTCAATGTGGACGGCATCAACGTCAACGGCCTGGACCTGGCGCTGCTCACCGGCAAACTGGATGCCGCCGACCGGGTCCAGCTCGGCCAGGCCATGGACCTGACCGTGACGCTGAGTTCCACCTGGCCGTTCATCGTGCTCGGCTTCGTGGTGTTCTTCTACTGCCTGGGTGCGCTCTATGACGACCGCCGCGACCGCAGCATCCTGTTCTGGAAATCGCTGCCGCTGTCGGATACCCAGACCGTGCTGTCCAAGGCACTCAGCGCGCTGCTGGTGGCGCCGCTGATCGCGGTGGCGGCCTCGCTGCTGACCATGCTGTGCTTCATGGCGATGCTGAGCATCGTGGTGCTGGCCCATGGTGGCAGCCCGCTGGCGCTGTTGTGGGGCCCCAGCCATCCGTTGACGCTGGCCGCGGGCCACCTGGCATGGATACCCGTCTATGCGCTGTGGGCGCTGCCCACCGCCGGCTGGCTGCTGCTGTGCTCGGCATGGGCGAAGAGCAAGCCGTTCCTGTGGGCGGTGATGCTGCCGGTCTTCGCCGGCGTGGTGGTCTCCACCACCAACGTGATGCAGCTGTTCGGCAGCGGCGCCGGCTGGTTCTGGCAGCACGTGGTCGGTCGCCTGCTGCTGGGCGCCTTCCCGGGCACCGACCTGCTGTACCGGGCGCAGCCGGCAGGACGCAATGAAGACATGCAGAACCTGGCCACCCTGCTCTCGCCTTCCAGCCAGCTGCGCACGCTGGCCACGCCGGAGCTGTGGATCGGCGCCGCCTTCGGCGTCGTCTTCATCATCCTCGCCATCCGCCTGCGCCGCCGCGCCGGCGAAATCTGACCGTCAAGGAGCCCATCGCCATGCGTACCCTGCTTGCCTGCACCTCCCTGTTGCTGCTGCCGCTGGCTGCGGCGGCCAGCGACGCGCCCTGCCAGTTCACCGAAAACCGCGACCTGCAGCTGCAACTGGCCGGCGCCAGGACCGTCGTGTTCGAGGTCAACCAGCACGATCTGCGGCTGCAGACAGGCAGCGGCGCACCGGGTGTAAGCGGCCGCGCCTGCGCCTCCAGGGCCGAGTTTCTGCCGCAGCTGACCGTTACCCAGCGCCGCGAGGGTGACAAGCTGGTCGTCAGCCTGCGCCGCGAAGGCGGCAACTCCTGGCTGAGCGGCCAGAACCATGCCTGGCTGGACATGCGTGGCAGCGTGCCGGACAACGTGATGGTGCAGCTCAAGGTGGGTTCCGGCGATGCGCACATCGAAGGTGCACGCGCGCTCAGCGTGGATGTCGGTTCCGGCGACGTGGATGCCCTGCGCACCACCGGAAGCGTGCACGCCACGGTGGGCTCGGGCGACCTGCGGGTCGACGGTGCCAGCAGCCTTGACCTGCTTTCGGTCGGTTCCGGCGAAGCCAGGGCCAGCAACATCCGCGGGGATGTCCATGTCGGCAGCATCGGCTCGGGCGAGGTCGAACTGCGCGATATCGATGGCAACCTGCGCATCGACACCGTCGGCTCCGGCGATACCGAGGCGCGCCAGGTGCGTGGCAACGTGGAGATCGGCGTCGTCGGTTCCGGCGATACCGAGCTGCGCGACGTGGGCGGCAGCGTGCGTGTGCGCAGCCACGGCTCCGGCGACATCAAGGCCGAAGGCGTGGGCGGTGCACTGACCGTGGAGCGCAGCGGCAGCGGCGACGTGCGCCATCGCGATGTACGGGGAACCGTCACCCTGCCGCGCGGCAAGTAACCCCTTTCGCAGAGGAAGAACGCAATGAAGACCTGGATTGTCCTGCCGACGTTGCTGCTGGCACTGCCGCTGGCCGCCTGCGGAGAGCGCGGCACCGATTCCGCCGACGCCGCCACCGCGTCCACCCACTCCATCGGCCGCAAGGTACAGGAGGCCACCAACAAGGCCCGCAAGGAGATGGCCGAAGGCAACTTCAAGCTGTCTGCCAAGGGCGCGCCGCGGGCGGAAATCACCCCGCAGGGACAGCTGCTGGTGGATGGCCATGAGGTGGCGATGACGCCGGCGCAGCGTACCCAGCTGCTCGATTACCGCCACCAGCTGGAAGCCATCGCGCTGGCCGGCATGGATGTCGGCGTGGCCGGCGCGAACCTTGGCGTGAAGGCTGCCGGCGAAGCGTTGAAGGGCATCTTTTCAGGCAATACCGATGGTATCGAGGCGAACATCAACGCCGAGGCCGACAAGCTCAAGGCGCAGGCCAACCGCATCTGCGAAAGGCTGCCGGCGCTGCTGGCGTCACAGCGGCAGCTGGCGGCGTCGCTGCCGGCGTTCGCACCGTATGCCACGATGGACCAGGACGACATCGACGACTGCGGCAAATGAGCGCAGCCGGCCGCAGCGGGCGCCGCCCGCGCGGCCGGGCATTACACTAGCGGGCTTCACCTCCCCGGACCGCCATGGAGAAGCCCATGAAAAAGCGCTTTGTGCTGCTGGCCGCCCTGCTCTGCCTGGGCCTTGCCGGCTGCGACCAGGAATACCGCAACCACCGCGCCGAACGCGGCAAGCCGAAGGTGACCGTCAGCGACGGCATGGTCACCGTGCGGCGGGCGCCGGCACCGAACATCATCATCCTTCCCGATGGCCACATGAAGGTGGACGAGATCGAGATTCCGCTGCGCGCGGAACAGCAGCAGGTGCTGCAGCAGATGTTCGGCCAGCTGCAGGTGCTGCGCCAGAACACGCTGGTGGATGCGCCGGCCGACCCGGACCGCAAGCCGGTGAGGATCACGCCGCCGGCAGGCATGCAGCCGATTCCGGCCGACCTGCCACAGGTGATTCCCGAGTTCAAGGATTACACCGAAAGTTTCGGCAACCTGCAGGCCGACCGCCGCTGACGCCGCAGCGACCGGCCACGCCAGCGCTGCCGCTGCGCGATGGCGTCCAGCCGATCATCCATCGACTGGACGTCACCGTCGGAACAGCGGGTCAGATGGTCCGGGCCAGTTCCGCCGCCAGGCCCACATAGCCGGCCGGGGTCAGTTCGCGCAGGCGCTGCCTGGCGTCTTCCGGCAGGTCGAGCGTTTCCACGAATGCACGCATCGAGTCGGCCGTGATGCCCTGGCCACGGGTAAGCGCCTTGAGCTGTTCGTACGGGTTCGGCAGGCCATGCCGGCGCATCACCGTCTGCACCGCTTCGGCCAGCACTTCCCAGGACGCGTCCAGGTCCGCAGCCAGGCGCTGCGGGTTCACTTCCAGCTTGCCCAGTCCCTTGGCCAGTGAATCCAGGGCCACCTGGGTGTGCCCGAACGCGGTGCCCAGCGCGCGCAGTACCGTGGAATCGGTGAGATCGCGCTGCCAGCGGCTGATGGGCAGCTTGGCGCTGAAATGCTCGAACAATGCGTTGGCGATGCCGAAATTGCCCTCGGCATTCTCGAAGTCGATGGGATTGACCTTGTGCGGCATGGTCGACGAACCGACCTCGCCTTCCTTCAGGCGCTGCTTGAAGTAACCCAGCGACACGTAGCCCCAGATGTCGCGCGCCAGGTCGATCAGGATGATGTTGGCGCGGCGCGCCGCATCACCGATCTCGGCGATGTTGTCATGCGGCTCGATCTGCGTGGTGTACGGGTTGAACACCAGCCCCAGGCCTTCCACGAAACGCTGGGCGAAGGCCGGCCAGTCGATGTCGGGATAGCTGATGGCATGCGCGTTGTAGTTGCCCACCGCGCCGTTGATCTTGCCGGTCAGCTCCACCGCGGCGATCTGCCGGCGCTGGCGCTCCAGCCGCGCGACCACGTTGGCCAGCTCCTTGCCCAGGGTGGTCGGCGATGCCGTCTGCCCGTGCGTGCGCGACAGCATCGGCTGCGCGGCCTGGGCGTGGGCCAGCGCCCGCAGCGAGGAGGCGATGCCATCGAACGCCGGCAGCAGCACGTCACGGCGCGCCTGTTCCAGCATCAGGCCGTAGCTGAGGTTGTTGATGTCCTCACTGGTGCAGGCGAAATGCACGAATTCCAGCGCCGGTGCCAGCTCGGCATCGTCCTTCAGCTGTTCCTTGATGAAGTATTCGACTGCCTTGACGTCATGGTTGGTGGTGCCCTCGATTTCCTTCACCCGTGCCGCGTGCACGGGGCTGAAGCCATCGGCCAGGGCGCGCAGGCGCGTGGTGGCAGCGTCGGAAAACGCGGCCAGTTCGACGATGCCCGGTTCGTTGGACAGCGCCAGCAGCCATTCCACCTCCACCTTGACGCGGGCCTTGATCAGTCCGTATTCGGAGAAGATCGGACGCAGCGCATCGACCTTGCCGGCATAGCGGCCATCGAGCGGAGACAGGGCGAGCAGGGCGGAGTCGGACATGTCGGCGGGCAACTGGGTGACGGCGGGGGCCATATTCTACGCTGGCGCGGGCCTGTGGTGCCGCGCCCTTTCCGGCGGCGCCTGCCGCCGGAAAGGCACGCATCGCCCCGCGCCTGCTATCGTGATGGCAGCCGCCAGCCTGGGAAACCTGCCCGATGCCAGCCGCAGTTTCCCGTTCCCACACGATAGACATGCGGAGTTGCACCGATGAGCAAGGCTTCAACCACGGATTTCCGTACCGAACATGACAGCATGGGCGAACTGCAGGTGCCCGCCGACGCCCTGTGGGGCGCGCAGACACAGCGCGCCGTGGACAACTTCCCGGTTTCCGGGCAGCGCATGCCGCGCGGCTTCATCCGCGCACTGGGTCTGGTGAAAGGCACCGCCGCCAGCGTCAACGCCGAGCTGGGCCACCTGCCGCGCAACATCGCCAAGGCGGTGCAGGTGGCCGCCGCGCAGGTCGCCGCCGGCGACTGGGATGCGCACTTCCCCATCGACGTCTACCAGACCGGCTCGGGCACCTCGTCCAACATGAACGCCAACGAGGTCATCGCCACGCTGGCCAACCGCGCCGGCAAGGCCGGCCGGACGCCGGTGCACCCCAACGACCACGTCAACCAAGGCCAGAGCTCCAATGATGTGATTCCCACGGCGCTGCGGGTTGCCGCCGCACTCGCCGCACACGAAGACCTGCTGCCGGCACTGGCGCACCTGCGGCGCACCCTGGACCGCAAGGGACGCAGCCTGCGCAAGGTGGTCAAGACCGGCCGCACGCATCTGATGGATGCCATGCCACTGACCTTCGAACAGGAGTTCTCGGCCTGGTCGGCGCAGATCGCCTCGGCACAGAAACGCATCGAGGACAGCCTGAAGCGGCTGCGCCGCCTGCCCCTGGGCGGTACCGCCATCGGCACCGGCATCAATGCCGATCCGCGTTTCGGCGAGCGCGTGGCCAAGGCGCTGAAGACACAGACACGGGTGAAATTCGAAAGCGCCGCGAACAAGTTCGAAGGCCTGGCCGCCCAGGACGATGCGGTTGAACTTTCCGGTCAGCTCAACGCGCTGGCGGTCGCGCTGATCAAGATCGCCAACGATCTGCGCTGGATGAACGCCGGACCTTTGGCCGGGCTGGGCGAGATCGAACTGCCGGCCCTGCAGCCGGGCAGCTCGATCATGCCGGGCAAGGTCAATCCGGTGATTCCAGAAGCGACGGTCATGGCCTGCGCGCAGGTGATCGGCCACCACACGGCAATCACCGTGGCCGGGCAGACGGGCAATTTCCAGCTCAATGTGACCCTGCCGCTGATCGCGGTGAACCTGCTGGACAGCATCGGCCTGCTGGCCAACGTCTCCACGCTGCTGGCAGACAGCGCCATCGCCGGGCTGAAGGTGCGCGAAGACCGCGTGCGCGAAGCGCTGGACCGCAACCCGATCCTGGTGACCGCGCTCAACCCGATCATCGGCTATGAAAAGGCCGCTGCGATCGCCAAGCGCGCCTACAAGGAACAGCGCCCGGTGCTGGAGGTCGCGCTGGAAGACAGTGGACTGGGCGAAGCCGAGCTGCGCCGGCTGCTGGACCCGAAGGCACTGACGGCCGGCGGCATCCAGGGATGAGCCCCCCTTGGCGCGGAGCCGGCCCAGGGTCCGCTCCGCGCCAGGGACAGCCGCCGCATCGCATCGTGCAGGTGCACAACGCAGCGCAAGCGCCGACAATGGGAGCATCGGCGCCCCGCAGGGCCGCCCTCCTGTTTCCGCTGCAAGGATTCCCCCATGGCTGCACGCAGATCCGCCTCCGCGACCAAACCCTTCACCATTGAAGTCCAGGCCCGCCCCGGCCAGCCACTGGGCATGGACCCGGCCACCTTCCTGCGCCGTTACTGGCAGAAGCGCCCACTGCTGATCCGCAATGCGTTCGCGGATTTCCAGACCCCGGTGATGCCCGACGACCTGGCCGGCCTGGCCTGCGAAGAGGGCGTGCTGGCACGCCTGATCGAACATGACCGCAGCCGCGATGGCTGGCGCGTGCGCACCGGACCGTTCGCCGAAACGATCTTTCCTGCCCTGCCCGACCGCGACTGGACCCTGCTGGTGCAGGACGTGGACAAGTGGGACCCGGACGTGCGCGCGCTGGTCGGCCATTTCAGCTTCCTGCCGCGCTGGCGCATGGATGATGTGATGATCAGCTTCGCCGCCACCGGCGGCTCGGTCGGCGCCCATGTCGATCAGTACGATGTCTTCCTGCTGCAGGGCCATGGCCACCGCCGCTGGCAGATCGACGCCAGCGAATCCCTGCACGGCAAACGCCCGCCGCTGGATTTCCGCCCCGATGTGGAACTCAAGCTGCTGCGCCGGTTCAAGCCCACCCACGATTGGGTGCTCGCGCCGGGCGACATGCTGTACCTGCCGCCGAACGTGCCGCACAACGGCGTGGCCGAAGATCCCTGCCTGACGTTCTCCTTCGGCATGCGCGCACCGGCGTCGGCCGAGCTCATCAGCGATTACCTGGATGCGCTGATCGTCGACGCCGACGAGGCCATCCGCTACCAGGACCCGGATCTGGCGCTGCCCGAGGACCCCAACGAGATCGACGTGGCGGCGATGAACCGCGTGGTGACGGCGCTCAACGCCATCCGCATGAACGACCCGGACAGGCTGGGCGACTGGTTCGGGCGCTTCATCACCACCTACCGTGCTGCCGGCGAAGTGATGCCCAGCGGCCCGGCACCTTCCAGCGAGGAAGTGGACCAGGCGCTGGCGCAGGGCCTGCTTCTGGAACGCCACCCCTGGGCACGGCTGGCGTGGCGTCGGGCCACGCGCGGGGCGCGCCTGTACTGCAGCGGGCTCGACCTGGGCGTATCGGTCAAGGACGCCCAGCGCATCACCGCGCTGGAACGACTGGATGCGGCGGCCTGGCGCGGCCTGTCCGCGAAGGGACGCCAGGCGCTCCAGGAACTGATGGTGCTGGGCTTCTACCAGCTCACCGATCCGTACGCCGGGGACGATGCCGAGGAGGACAGCATCGATGCGGACGACGCCCACCGGGAGCAGGACACCGTTGCCGACGCTGACGCCGATGTCGTCGCCGCGGTGGATACGGTGGACACCAGCCACTTCGGCGACGACGTGCGCGAAGTGAACGTGCACGAGGACGGCATCGAAGTGGTGGTCGGTTTCGACGAGCAGGGCGAGGACACCCCGGAAGACGGCGACGACGCCGGCCAGCGACGTCACTGAGCATGGCCACGTTCCGCGTCCAGGAGGTCGACCATGAGACCGCGCACGCCGCCATCCATGGCGTGCGCCAGCAGGTGTTCGTGATTGAACAGGGCGTGCCGGCCCACCTGGAACGCGACGCGCTTGATCCGGCCTGCCAGCATGTACTGGCCCACGATGCCGCTGGGCGCCCGATAGGCACCGGCCGGCTGCTGTCCGATGGGCGCATAGGGCGCATGGCGGTGCTGGCCGGATGGCGTGGCAGGGGCGTCGGCGAGGCGATGCTGGAACGGCTGGTGAAGGCAGCCAGCGCGGCCGGCCTGGGCGAGGTACAACTGCACGCGCAGCTGCCGGCCCGCGAGTTCTACGCACGCCTGGGCTTCCTGCCCGAAGGCACCGTGTTCGAGGAAGCAGGCATCGCCCACCAGCAGATGCGTCGCGCGCTGGGGGCCGCCATGGCCATCGACAGCCATGCAGCAGCCGTCGCGGTGACCACCGCCATCATCCACCGTGCACGTCGCCGGGCATGGCTGCACAGCCACCAGCTGGACCCCGGCCTGCTCGACGCGCCACCGGTACAGGCGGCCCTGCGTCGTTTCGCCACCCGCCCGCACGACAAGCAGCTGCGGGTGATCGTGCACGA
>JAFAFF010000018.1 GCA_023423605.1 Pseudomonadota bacterium | reverse complement strand
GGCGGGGCTGCCCACCAGCTTGCTGCCGTCCCATACCTGCTGGCCGTTGACCCAGGTGGAGGCAATGCGTGAACGGAAGGTGGTGCCTTCGAACGGCGACCAGCCGCACTTGGACAGCACGTCCTCGCGCCTGACGGTGAACGGCACGTCTTCCACCAGAACCAGATCGGCGAAGTAGCCCTCGCGCAGGAAGCCGCGTTCTTCCACGTCGAACAGCTGTGCCGGTGCGTGCGCGAACTTCTGCACCACCTGCTCGCGGGTGAGCTTGCCTTCGTGCACGCGTTCGAGCGCGGCCACCAGCGCGTACTGCACCAGCGGCAGGCCGGACGGCGCCTGCGCGTAGGGCTTCTGCTTCTCTTCCCAGGTGTGCGGCGCATGGTCGGTGGCCAGCACGTCCAGCACGTCGTCTGCCAGCGCGGCGGTGATCGCCTCGCGGTCGGAGACTTCCTTGATTGCCGGGTTGCACTTGATCAGGTTGCCCTTGGTGGCGTAATCCGGGCGGGCGAAGTGCAGGAAGTGCACGCAGGTCTCGGCGGTGATCTGCTTGCGGCTGCCGTCGGCGCGGATCAGCGGGCCCTTCTCGAACAGCGCCAGCTCGTCGGCGGTGGAGATGTGCAGCACGTGCAGGCGGGTACCGTGCCTGCGCGCCAGCGACATGGCCAGGCGGGTCGATTTGATGCAGGCCTCGCGCGAGCGGATGTCCGGGTGCATGTCCGGGGTCAGTGCGTCGCCGTACTTTTCCTGGAAGGCCTTCAGGTTGGCATCGATCATCGGCGTGTCTTCGCAGTGCGTGATGATCGGCGTCGGGCACTCGCGGAAGATCGCATCCAGCGTTTCCGGATTGTCCACCAGCATGTTGCCGGTGGAGGCGCCCATGAACACCTTCACCCCCGGGGCCTTCTTCGGGTCCAGCGCACGGATGGCTTCCAGGTTGTCGTTGCTGGCGCCGTGGTAGAAGCCATAGTTGGCCCAGGCGCGGCCGCTCGCAAGTTCGTACTTGGCTTCGAGGATGGTCGAATCCAGGGTCGGCGGATTGGTGTTGGGCATGTCCATGAAGCTGGTCAGGCCGCCGGCCACCGCGGCCGCCGATTCGCTGGCGATGTCGCCCTTGTGGGTCAGGCCCGGTTCGCGGAAGTGCACCTGGTCGTCGATCATGCCGGGCAGCAGCCAGCGCCCGGCCGCGTCCACCACCTGCTCGCCATCGCGCGGTGTCAAGCCGCTGCCGATCTGCGCGATGCGGCCGTTCTCGATGCGCAGGTCGCCATCGAAGGTGCGGCCTTCGTTGACCAGGCGGGCATTGGTGATCAGGGTGGAGGGCATGTCAGTGGTTTCCTTTGCAGCGGCAGGCAGGGTCGGTCGTGCGCTCTGGCACCGGATCGATTCCGCCGGGATGGAAGGGATGGCAGCGTCCGAGCCTGCGCACGGCCAGCCAGCTGCCGCGCAGTGGGCCATGTCCGGCGATGGCCTGCATGGCATATTCGGAGCAACTGGGAACGAAGCGGCAGCGCGGCCCGAGCAGCGGGCTGACGAAACGCTTGTAGAAGCGCAGCAGGGTGATGAGCAGGTCTGAAATCACCCGGCCATGGTAAGGCGTGCGTCGTGCTTTGGGGTGAACCCCGCGGGTGCGGGCAGCCGATCTGGAAAGCCGTGGCAGGCCCGGTGCGCGCATTCATCGGTGCCCGGCTGCAGGGCATGGTTGGCAGCGGCGTGCATTTGTCGCAGGATGGGCCGTTGGTTGCCGCGATCTTCCCGTGTGGCAACCATGCCGGCGGCGTGATTCCGCTGGCCAGGTTCCGTGCCGCGCCGTGGCGGTGCGTGTCCGGTGCACCGTCCAGCCCGATGTCCAGGGCGGCGTGGGCGTCCTGTCACGTGGTTGCTGCTGCCGGTCGGGTAGGCTATAAAGGCCCGCTTCCCGGGCCCCGGTGAATCCAAGGAAGAGCGTTTCGTGGCTGCTAAAAAAACTGCAAAGAAGGCCGTCAAGGCCGCCAAGAAAACCGCCAGGCCTGTTGCGAAGAAGACGGCGGCCAGATCTGTTGCCAGGCCGGCCAAGGCAGCGGCGAAGAAAGCGCCGTTGAAGAAGGCCGTGGTGAAGAAGGCAGTCGCGAAGAAGGCACCGGCGAAAAAGGCCGTAGCGACGAAGAAGGCGGCGGCCAGGAAGGTTGCGGCAACCAGCAGGACCGCGCAGAAGAAGGCGCCGGCCAGCAAGGTGGCGGCAAAGAAGACGGCCGCGAAGAAGTCTCCGGTGACGAAGGCACCGGTGAAGAAGGTGGCAGCCAGCAAGGTGCCGGCCGCACCGGCGACCGCGAAGAAGACCGCGGCCACGCCTGCGCCGAAGAAGAAGATTTCCACGGTCGCCAAGTCCGTCCAGGGCAAGGCGACCACCAGCAAGCCGCAGGCCAGTCCGGCGGTAAAGAAGTCCGTCCCGGCCACGCCGGCGACCGGTAAAGCGGCCAGCAGCACGGCCAGCAAACCGGCGGCGGCATCCTCCGTGAAGTCCGTACCGAAGCCGGCATCGCCGGTTCCGGCCAAGTCTGTCCCGGCCAGCAACGTGGCTGTCCCGGAGCCTGCGAAGGCAACCGGAACCGCACCGACGCCGGCCCCGCAAATCAAGAATCCCGTGTCTGCTCCGAAATCCTCCGCGAAAAATCCAGTAAAACCCGAAGCCGCCGCTCCGAAGACCGTGACCCGCCCGACGGGCAAGGTCGCCGTGGCGGTCACCGCACGTTCCACCGCGCCGGCGCCGCGCAGCAAGTACAAGGTGGTGGAGTACAAGACCGATGAAACCACCGGTCGCCCGATTCTGCCGGAAGGCTACAAGCCCAGCGCGGACGAGGAATACATGAGCCCGCTGCAGCAGGAATACTTCCGCAAGAGCCTGCAGGACTGGCGCGCCGACCTGGTGGAGGAGTCCAAGCAGACCATCGAGAACCTGCGTGAGGAAGTGCGCGACATCGGCGATGAAGCCGAGCGTGCTACCCGCGAGACGGAAAATTCGCTGGAACTGCGTACCCGCGACCGCTACCGCAAGCTGATCGGCAAGATCGACAGCACCCTCAAGCGCCTGGAAGCAGGCGACTACGGATACTGCGTCGATACCGGTGAAGAGATCGGCCTGGAACGCCTGGAAGCACGCCTGACCGCCGAGCGCACCATCGATGCGCAGGAGCGTTGGGAACACCTGCAGAAGCAACAGGGCGACTGAGGTTCTGCACGAAGCCGCGCGAGTTCACAAGGACGTGAACTCCCGTAGGATCAACGTCCCGCCAGGTCCCGGGCCTGATCAGGAAATCCCTCGCTTCGGAGGGTGTTTTTCGGGGTGATTACTGCCTTCCACCACCAGATTGAACGTCGTTGAGGACGTACGGGGTGTGGTGAAGTGGCCATCGACAAGTTGAACGCAAACCAGGTTCGCAACGCCAGGTGCGGCACGCACTGTGCGGAACGATGCGAAGCCACTGCAAGGGCCTCCAACAATCCTGAAACCGTCTGTCCGGATTGGGTCAGGGCCAAGGACTATCGCTGGTCGCAAGGACACGGGCTCGGTGTCATCTCCCGGATGGCGAACGATGTCTTTCCTTGGCCGGGTTGTGTGCCGGTCGACGAGCTGACGCGAACAGAGCACTGATTGGCGGAGACTTCTGTTGACTCCAGGTAAGTCCGGATTAATCGTTTTTTTTAATTTTATTGAATTTCTAATCTTTTTTATGTATCTCTAAGCGCCTGTGTGGCATATCTCTTCTGTATCAATGTTTTTGTGCGGGCGGAGATGCTTGCCTGACCATCAGGAGTGCGCCGATGAACGACTTCCCCGCTGACCCGATAGGGGCCGCGTGGCTGGCTCGAACCTACGGGGTAGAGCCGATGGGGCGATTGCCTGTCCTCAGCCAGGTGGGAGGGCGACGTGCATCGGAGATCAGTGAAGGTTTCCGGCTGGAAACGTATCTGGAAATCATGCGGCCTGCGGCTACGCCGGCTGCGCATCTGCAATTCCACTTGCGCCATGAAGTCCCGCATCTGGAATTCCTGTCACGGCTGTTCGGGCGGACCGGCCCTGATTTCGTCCAGGCATGGATTGCGGCTGAACCAACTGGGCAGTACGCCCGTCGGGCAGCGTTCCTGTACGAGTGGCTCACCGATGACCTGTTGCAGGTGCCGGAGCGGTTGGGGGGCAACTACGTCGATGCGATCGACTCCGCCAAGATGGTGGCCGCCTCACCCAAGCGTGCGGTGAAAGTGCAGCGTTGGCGGGTGAACGACAACCTGCCGGGCACACCGGACTTCTGCCCGATGGTGGTGAAGAACGAGGCCATCGTGCGGGCGGCCGAACTGGACGTAACGGCCCTGTTCGGTGAGTTGACCGACGAGTTCGGCGAGGATCTGCTGATGCGGGCCGCGGCTTGGATGACGCTGCGGGAAAGCCGGGCCAGTTTTGCCATTGAAGGAGAGGCTGATCAGGCGACCCGTGTCCAGCGCTTTGCGGATGTGATGGCAAGGCGTACTGGCCAGGGCGAGTGGCCGTTGACTGATACGGTGCTGGCTGAATTGCAACGCGAAATCCTCGGTGAGCGGACCACGCTTGTGCGTTTCGGTATCCGGCAGTCCCCGGTATTCGTGGGCGAGGTGGTGCGCTACCAGGAGGTGGTGCATTACGTGGCTCCGGTAGCCGAGGATGTTCCGGCGATGCTCGATGGATTGCGTGTCTTTCTTGAAAGAACGCAGGGGCAATCGCCGGTGATGCGTAGCGCCGTGGCGTCGTTCGGCTTCGTCTACATCCATCCCTTGGCCGACGGCAATGGGCGCGTGCATCGGTTCCTTATCAACGACGTATTGCGACGTGATGGGGTGATCCCTGATCCGGTAATCCTGCCAGTGTCCGCCGTCATCACCGACGATGTCGGCGAGCGGCGCGGTTACGAGCGCGTACTGGATCAAATGTCCAAACCCTTGATGCAAGGAGTACGGGAGTACGTGAGGTTCGAGCCTGTGCAGATCACCTATCCGGATGGCGTGGTATCGAACTTCGCTTTCGGTGGCGCCGAGCAGGCCAGGCCGTTATGGCGCTATCCGGACCTCGGCCCGCACGTGGTGTTTTTGTCCAACATCCTGGGGCGCACTCTGACGGAGCAGAT
Organism: Pseudomonadota bacterium; assembly: GCA_023423605.1. GTDB lineage: Bacteria > Pseudomonadota > Gammaproteobacteria > Xanthomonadales > Xanthomonadaceae > Stenotrophomonas. Next base: position 3,837 of record JAFAFF010000018.1, on the reverse strand, counting down.
GCGTGAGGAATCGCGCTACCTGCGTCGTCACACGCGAGCGCGTGCGGCACTGAAAGAGATCGTTGAGATGCCGGATCAACAGGCCGACCGGGTGTTGCGTTCGATCGAGCAGAATCGGGGTGAACTGAGCAACGTGCTGGCCAAGGAAATGCCGGTTCTGCGAGAACCCGGGGTGTGGTCCGATATCGTCGAGGCGGTTGAGCGGGCTTTCCGCGACTGACTACCTGCCGGGACCTGGTAAACCCGGGGTAATGTTGCCCGCCGCTTGCACGTAAAGGTCGGCATGCTGCTTGGTTGACTGCCCGGCTCTACGACGGCGTTCGTTGGCGGCCGGTTGTCCGGCGGATTCCGGCATTACGGCATGCCGCAGGGCGCTGGTTGCCGCGCAGCATGCGGCACCAGGCGGACTGGCAGGCCGTCAGCGCAGTTGCAGCTCCAGCACGTCCTGATGCGGCAGATCGACGCGCAACGGTTCGCTGCGCAGATCGCCGGAGCCGCCGCCGGGACTGCCATCGCGCGACAACCGCGCCAGCAGTTCCACGCGCGCATGCGCTGAAAGGGGCTGGGTCGGCATCGGGCTGTCGGCGTCGCTCAGCGTCACCTGCGAAGGCAATGCGTCAAGCGGATACCGCCGCACCGCCACCGGCATCGGTGGACCATCCGGCACGCGTGCCAGCACGAACAGGGCCGCATCCGGCGGCCAGCCGGTGGCATCGAAACCCTGCGGAAGAACGACCCTGACCGTCAGCGATGTGCCTGCAGCCGATGCATCCGGCAGTGGATTGCTGCGCACAGGCGCAGCGACCGCAGGCCCGGCTCCCGTCTCGCCACTGGCCATGCTGTCGCGCACGAGGGAAATCTGCTCACGCAACGCGGTGGCGGCGCCTTCCTGCAGGCGGGGCAGCAGTGCCGACCACACCGCTACCGCTTCCGCGTCACGCCCACGCTGGCGCAGCGCGATACCGAGCAGCCATGCGGCACGTTCGGCGTCGGGCTGCACCTGCAGCGCATGCTGCAGCCACTGCAACGCCACATCATCGAACTGCTTGCCCGGGTGCGCCTGCGCACGCGCCTGCGCTGCTTCCACCAGCAACCCGGCGTCGTCCGGTGCCAGCTTTACCGCGCGCGCGAAGGCATCGGCCGCAGTGGGCATCTGGCCCAGCTCGGCACGTGCACGGCCCAGCAGGGCCCAGCCATCGGCCCGCTGTGGATCGCGCTGCAGCGAATCTTCAAGGGCCTGCACGCCATCGCGCAGGTCGGCCACGGACGGCGCCGCCGGTACCTGCGCCGCGCGCGGATCGCCGACCAGCAGGTACAGGCCCGCCACCGCCACGCCCAGGCTCACACATGCCAGCAGGAAGCCGCGGCGCCCGCGTCGTCGCAGCGGCCACAGCACGCACAGTGCCAGCAGCACGCCGGCCATGCCGGCGACCATGGGCAACCAGGCGCTCACCAGCCATCTCCGTCGCCGTTGTCCGGCGGCAGCGCGCGTCCACGACCACGCACCACGCGCCACACCACCACGCCGCCGGCCAGCAGGAACAGCAGCGGGCCGCCCCACAGCAGCCAGGTACCGGGCTGCAGTGGCGGCTGGTACAGCACGAAATCGCCATAGCGGGCGACCAGGAACTGCTTGATCTGGGTATCGTCGTGGCCCTGCTGCATCAGCTCCAGCACTTCGCGGCGAAGGTCCTGGGCGATCTGCGCGTTGGAATCGGCCAACGACTGGTTCTGGCACTGGACGCAGCGCAGCTGTGCGGCCAGGGCATGGAAACGTGCTTCTTCGCCGGCATTGGCGAAGGCCAGTGGGCGCGCGTCGTGCACCGGCTGCGCCGCGAAGGCGCCGAAGCAGCACAGCATCGCCAGCAGCATCGACGCCAGCAGCTGCCGATGCATCGCGTGGGTGCCGGCGTTCCGGTCAGGGGGCAGCGTGCAGTGCATTGCCGGCATCGGCCTGGGCTTTCTCGATCCGCTCCAGCGCGGGGATCAGTTTCTGGTCCACCACGGCCTGGGTCATCGCGCCGCTGTACTTCCAGCGCACCACGCCGCTGCCGTCCACCAGGAAAGTCTCCGGCGCGGCGCTGACGCCCCAGTCGATGGCGGTGCGGCCTTCGACATCGCTCAGTACCACCATGAACGGATTGCCCAGTTGCTCCAGCCAGTGCAGCGCGTCGGCCGGCTCGTCCTTCCAGTTGTAGCCGACCACGCGCACGCGCTTGGTTTCGGCGAAACGGGTCAGCACCGGGTGTTCTTCACGGCAGGCCGCGCACCAGCTGCCCCACACATTGAGCAGATAGGGGGCGCCGCGCAGCTCTTCGCTGCGCACGATGAGCGTGGGCTCGTGCAGCACCGGCAGGGCGAAGGCCGGGGCCGGCTTGTCGATCAGTGCCGAAGGCAGCACGTCGCGCTGCGGATCGCCACTCTTCATCACCCCATGGATCATCAGCCCCAGCAGGCCGAAGAAGAACAGCACGCCGATCACGATGGCCACGGGCGGCAGCGGTCGGCGGGGGGCGGGGGATCCGGACATGGAAAAGCTACTCCTGCGAACGACGACGGATTACGGATTACGGAAACGACGATCGGCGGCGGCGACCAGCCCACCCAGCGCCATCAACAGCGCGCCCAGCCAGATCCAGCGTACGAACGGCTTGATATGCACGCGCACCGCCCATGCATTGTTGCCCAGCCGCTCGCCCATTGCCACGTACACATCACCGGACAGGCGTGCGTCGATGCCGGCTTCGGTCATCACCTGGCCACCGCTGGCGTACTGGCGTTTTTCCGGGTGCAGCAGCGCGCGCTCGCGGCCATTGCGGAATACTCTCAGGTGTCCGCGATCGGCGCTGAAATTCGCGCCTTCGCGATGGTCCACGCCTTCGAAACGGATCTCATGACCGGCCACCGTGACGCTGGCGCCCGGTGCCAGCGCCACCTCGCGCTGCACGTTCAGCGCTTCCACCAGCAGCGCGCCCACCAGGAACACCGCGACGCCAGCATGGCCGAGCAGCATGCCGGCCATTTCCGCAGTGAAGCGGCCATTGCCACGCAGGCGCAGCCAGATGAAACGCGCGGTACCGAACGCCACCCAGGCAACGGCGGCAATGCCCAGTCCGGCCTTCCAGCCGTTCTGTGGCGCGCGCCACCATGCCAGCGCCCCCAGCAGCACCGCGAGCACCAGCCAGGGAAGCAATGCCGCCACCACGCGCGAAGGCTGGTCGCGTTGCCATTTCACCAGCGGACCGAACGGCAGCAGCAGCACCATCGGCGCCATCAGCAGCAGGAACAGGCTGCCGAAGTAGGGGGGGCCGACCGAGATCTTGCCCAGCCCCAGTGCATCGGCCAGCAGCGGGTACAGCGTGCCCAGCAGCACCATCGCGCAAGCGCTGGCCAGCAGCAGGTTGTTGGCCAGCAGCAGGGTCTCGCGGGAGGTGGCGGTGAAGCCGCGGCGCGGATCGGTGCTGTCCACGCCGAGCGTCCCGGCCCGCAGCGCATACAGCAGCAGTGCGCCGCCGATCAGCACCGCCAGGAACACCAGGATGAACAGGCCGCGCGAGGGATCGGCGGCAAACGAATGCACGCTGGTGAGCACGCCGGAACGCACAAGAAAGGTGCCCAGCAACGACAGCGCGAATGCAGCGATGGCCAGCAGCAGCGTCCAGCTGGCGAAGCTGCCGCGCTTTTCGGTCACCGCCTGCGAATGGATCAGCGCCGCACCCACCAGCCACGGCATGAAGCTTGCGTTTTCCACCGGGTCCCAGAACCACCAGCCGCCCCAGCCGAGCTCGTAATACGCCCACCAGCTGCCCAGCGCGATGCCCACGGTGAGGAATGCCC
>JAFAFF010000104.1 GCA_023423605.1 Pseudomonadota bacterium | reverse complement strand
CTGCGATCACCACCGAGCGCTGCGCCACGTCCGCCGATTCGGCCGAGTTGCGCGATACCTGTTCGATGCTCGATGCGATCTCGCCGATGCGGTCCGAAGCCGTGGTGATCTGGTTGGCCTGGTGGCCCGCCGCCTCTGCCAGCTGCATGGCGGTGGCCGGGGTTTCCTGGGTGGACACGGCGACCTTGGCCGAGGTGTCGTTGATGGTGGTCACCAGGTGGCGCAGTTCGTCGACGGCGTAGTTGATCGCGTCGGCGATGGCGCCGGTCATGTCTTCGGTCACCGACGCCTTCACCGTCAGGTCGCCTTCACCCAGCGAGCTGATTTCGTCCAGCAGCCGCATGATCGCCTGCTGGTTGCGGCTGTTGAATTCCACCTGGGTCTGGTAGCGCAGTTCCTGCTCGCGCGAGCGGCCGCGCACCGACGTGGTGACGAAACCGATGATCGCGATCAGCGACAACGCGCCGGAGACCACGCCGATCCAGAAATTCGGGAACAGCCGCGTATCGCTTGCCGAACCGAACGAGGAGAATGCATTGAACAGGCTCTTGCTGTCCTCCAGCATGCCGGCCGAACCCGCGGTCAGGCTGGCGGCGGCGGATTGCGCGGCGAACAGCTGCCGCGAGCTGGCCAGGATGGCGTCGGCGTCTGCCTTCATCGCCGTCCACTGCTGCTGCGACTGGTCCAGTGCGGCCAGCGCGGCGGCACCGCGCACGGCGGTGATGCCCAGTTCATCGTTGCCGTTGCGCAGGCCATCAAGCACCTGGCTGAAAACGGTGATGTCACGGGCCAGTGCATCGCCGGCCGAGGATGCCGACGAACCGCCGGCGCGCATTTCGGTTACCCGGCGAGCCATCGTTCCGGCCACCACCACCTGCTGCAGCGCGCTGTAGATCTGTGCGGATGGCGCGCCGGAGGCGCTCATCGCACGCACCACTTCGTTCAACTGCGCCTGCAGGCCAGGAACGGCACCCACGAAGTTGTTGGCATTGCCGGCCAGCGTCAGTACCGCCGGTTCGCTGGCGACCAGCTGCGCTGCGCTCTTGCCCAGTGGTTGCCAGGTGGCGACCAGCTTGCCGATCGGCCGGCTCACGCCGGGTTCGTCGGCATAACGTCCCTGCAGTGTATTGACGTGGCCATCGATGGCGGTCCGGGTCGCCTTGAACGCGGTGAACGCCTGCGCATTGCCGGCGACCGCCTCACGACCCTGGTTGGCCAGCTGCTGGGACAGCACCTGCAGGTCGGCGGCCTTGGTGCTGGCATCGGCCAGGCGGCTGCCCTGCCATGTCGCCACGCCGGTATTCAGGCCGAACAGCGCCATCGATACCAGCAACAGGATCAACCAGGCGTTGGTGCCACCCAGGCGCACCTTGGCGGGCCTGTTGGAATCCGGAGCAGTACTCATCGTTCAACCTCGATGTTCAATACAGATGCGAAGGCAGCAGCCGGCCTCAGGCCGCGGCCTGCCGGAATTCAGGAGTGCGCGACAACAGCGACAGCGAAAACACGCCCCAGTCATGGCCATCGGCGCGGAACGCGCGGTCCACGAAATGGCCATAGCGGCCAGCGGCCAGCTCACCGGCCTCCACCTGCTGGTCCGCCTCGAAGCTGCGCTGGCCGAACAGTTCATCGATGGTCAGCGCCACGTCGCCGCCGGCCTGGCGCATCACCAGCACCCGCTGGCCTTCCTGCTGCACGGTCCGGCTGCCCTCCAGGAACAGGCGCAGGTCCACCACCGGGAACAGGTTGCCGCGCAGGTTGCCGACGCCCAGCAACCACGGCTGCGCGCAGGGAACCGGCGTCACCGGCGGCATCGGCACGATTTCGACCACTTCGCGGAAATCGGACACCAGGCGCCGGTTGCCGACGCGATAACCCACACCGCGCCACAGGTCCAGCGCGAACTGGCGCTCGGGCAACTGCACGGCATGGGCCAGGCTGCGACGTTCGTAGGCCTCGAGGATGTCGAAGGGAGAACGCATCAGGACACCAGCTCGGCGATGCGCGAGATCAGGTCTTCTTCGCGCGGCGGTTTGACGATGTAGTCGGCGGCGCCCTGCCGCAGTCCCCAGGCCTTGTCGGTTTCCATCGCCTTGGTGCTGACGATGATCACCGGGATATGTCTGGTGGCCGCATCGCGCGCCAGCGCACGGGTGGCCTGGAAGCCGCTCATGCCCGGCAGCACGACATCCATCAGCACCAGCTGCGGCACATGCTCACGGACCAGTTGCAGGCCCTCTTCAGCGTTGTCCGCTTCCATCACCTCATGGCCGGCCTTGCGCAGCCATTGGCCGAACACCGCGCGGTCGGTCGGTGAATCCTCGATCAGGACGATACGAGCCATTGTGCCTTTCCCCCCTGGTCAGGCGTTGACGTATGTGCGGATGGCACCCAGCAGTTCTTCGCGAGTGAATGGCTTGGTCAGGTACTGCTCCGAACCGACGATGCGTCCGCGTGCCTTGTCGAACAGGCCATCCTTGGACGACAGCATGATCACCGGCGTGGCCTTGAACAGCTGGTTGCCCTTGATCAGCGCGCAGGTCTGGTAGCCATCCAGTCGCGGCATCATGATGTCCACGAAGATGATCTGCGGCTGCTGGTCGGCGATCTTTGCCAGCGCTTCGAAACCGTCGGTGGCGGTCACCACCTCGCAGCCTTCGCGCTTCAGCAGTGTTTCTGCAGTCCTGCGGATGGTCTTCGAATCATCGATGACCATCACCCGGAGTCCTGCGAGCTCCCCGCCCGCAGCCATGTTCTCAGTCATTGCCTTCCCCATGCGCGGCACTTCGGCCGGTGCCGCTGCGAAGGCGTATCTATATCGCACTTGCGCTGCCGCCAGCAAGCATCGATTCACATTCATGTTGCCCTTGACCGTCCACCGCCCCCGCCAGCGGACATACGCAGCGTTGCGCGACAGGGGGCGGGCAAGGCATCGCCGGAGCCGCTACCATCTGCACCTTGCCCCACAGGTGCCGCCATGTCGCTGAATGTCATCGTGGTGATGGATCCCATCGCCCACATCAAGATCGCCAAGGACACGACTTTCGCCATGCTGCTGGAAGCCCAGCGCCGTGGCCATGCGCTGCATTACGTGCGTCCGGGCGGGCTCAGCCTGGACTGCGGGAAGGCGGTGGCGCAGGTCGCGCCCCTGCGGGTGCGCGACGATCCGGCTGACTGGTTCACGCTTGGCGCCTTCGAACGGCTGGAGTTCGGGGCCGGCCAGGTGGTGCTGATGCGCAAGGACCCGCCGGTGGATGCGGAGTTCATCTACGACACCCAGGTGCTGGATGTCGCCGCAGGCGCCGGCGCGACGGTGGTCAACAATCCGCAGGGCCTGCGGGATTTCAACGAAAAGCTGGCCGCGCTGCTGTTTCCGCAGTGCTGTCCGCCGACCCTGGTCAGCCGGGATGCCAAGGCGCTCAAGGCGTTCGTGCTCGAACACGGACAGGCGGTACTGAAGCCGCTGGACGGCATGGGCGGACGCTCCATCTTCCGCAGCGGCACCGGCGACCCGAACCTCAACGTCATCCTGGAAACACTGACCGATGGCGACCGCAAGCTGGCGCTGGCGCAGAAATTCATTCCCGACATCAGTGCCGGCGACAAGCGCATCCTGCTTGTCGACGGCGAGCCGGTGGACTATTGCCTGGCGCGGATTCCGCAGGGCGACGAATTCCGGGGCAACCTGGCTGCTGGCGGCCGCGGCGAAGGCCGGCCGCTGAGCGAGCGCGATCGCTGGATCGCGGCCCAGGTAGGCCCGGAGATGAAACGCCGCGGCATGCGTTTCGTCGGCCTGGACGTGATCGGCGACTATCTGACCGAGGTCAATGTCACCAGCCCGACCTGCGTGCGCGAACTGGATGCGCAGTTCGGCCTGAACATCGCCGGCACCCTGTTCGACGCGATCGAAGCCGATTTCCGTCGATGAGCGTTGCGTTGCCCCTGCCTTCGGCAAGCCGGGAGTCACAGCGCCTGGGCGCGACACTGGCGCTGTCGGTGGCCGTGCACGCGCTGCTTATTCTCGGCGTGGGCTTCGCGGGCCGCGGCGAGGCGCCGCTGGTGCCGACGCTGGATG
>JAFAFF010000051.1 GCA_023423605.1 Pseudomonadota bacterium | reverse complement strand
GGTCTGCGAATGGGTATCGGGCAGCTCGCCGCCCTCCACCTGGCCGGTGCCATAGGCAAAGAAGCTCAGCCTGCGCTGCGCGCTGGTCTTTGGATCCAGCTGGCGCAGCGAACCGGCGGCGGCGTTGCGTGGATTGGCCAGCACCTTGCCCCCCTGCGTGCGTGCGCGTTCGTTGAAGGCCTCGAAATCCGCGCGTGCCATGTAGACCTCGCCGCGCACTTCCAGCACTGTCGGCCAGTCGCGGCCTTGCAACGTATCCGGGATGTCGGCGATCTGCCGCAGGTTGGCGGTGACGTCTTCGCCCTTGCTGCCGTCGCCCCGGGTAGCGCCCTGCACGAAACGGCCGTTTTCGTAACGCAGGCTGATCGCCAGTCCATCCAGCTTGGGTTCGGCGGAAAACACCGGCGTGTCGCGACGCAGGCGCTCGCTGATGCGGCGCACGAAATCGGCCACCTCGCCTTCACTGAAGGCGTTGCCCAGTGACAACATCGGCAAGGCATGCGCCACTTCGGCGAAACGCGAGGACGGCCGTCCGCCGACGGTCGCGCTGGGCGAATCGGCACGCGCCAGCTCCGGATGCGCCCGTTCCAGCGCCTGCAGCTCGCGCATCAGGGCATCGTAATCCGCATCCGGAATCAGCAGTTCATCGCGCTCGCTGTAGGCTTCGTTGGCAAGCGTGAGCCGGCGGCGGAGTTCGGCAATACGGTCTACGGCAGAGGCGTTCATGCGCGGGCAACACTTGGAATACAGTCGGCGATTCTACCGCCGCCCGGCGAAAGCGTAGAGCAGCGGTGCTTCATCGCCGAAGGAATCGCAATGCTTCAGCCGCGTAGAGCGGGGCTCTGCCCCGCTGTGCGGGGAGGTTCCAGCCGGGCAGAGCCCGGCTCTACGTCAAACACAAAGGCCACCCCGAAGGGTGGCCTTTGCGTATACGGCAACGTCGCAGGGACGTCAGTGCATCATGTGCACGTTCATGTTGTGCATGACCCACAAGGTGCCGGCGACGATGATGCCGATCACCACGACGGTGAACGCCGCCGCGTTGACGTTCCAACGGCTTTCCGAGGAACGGTCCAGGTGCAGGAAGAACACCAGGTGCACCAGCATCTGCAGCACCGCGGTCACGGCGATGACGATGCCGTTGGCGGTACGCGAGAAATCGCCGGACATCACCATCCAGAACGGGATGACGGTCAGCACCACCGCCAGCACGAAGCCGACCAGGTACGACTTCACGCTGCCGTGGCTTTCGCCGCCGGTGCCGTGATCGTGTGCATGGATGTCATGTGCCATTACAGCGCTCCATTGAGGTAGACGACGGAGAACACGCCGATCCAGATCAGGTCCAGGAAGTGCCAGAACAGGCTCAGGCACGCCATGCGGGTCTTGTTGGTTGCGGTCAGACCGTACTTCTTCAGGTGCACGAACATCACCAGCAACCACAGCAGGCCAGCGCTCACGTGCAGGCCGTGGGTACCCACCAGCGCGAAGAACGCCGACAGGAAGGCACTGCGGTCCGGGCCGTAACCCTGGTGGATCAGGTGCTGGAATTCATAGACTTCCATGCACATGAAGCCGAAGCCCAGCAGCCAGGTGATGGCCAGCCACAGGTACATCTGGCCGACCTGCCTGCGGTGCATGGCGATCATGCCCAGGCCGAAGGTCAGCGACGAGGTCAGCAGCAGCGCGGTTTCCCACGCCACGAACGGCAGCTCGAACAGATCCTTCGCGCCGGGGCCGCCATCGGTACCACCGGACAGCACCACATAAGTGGCGAACAGCGAAGCGAAGATGAGGCAGTCGCTCATCAGATACACCCAGAAACCGAAGACGGTGTTGCCGCCGGTGTCGTGGTGCTCGTGGTCGTCATGGCCATGGGCCGCCGCGTGCGCGGCGTGCCCGTGGTTCACGGTAGCGGTATGCGTGCTCATGCCTTCAGCTCCGACTTCACCAGGCCCTGGGCTTCCAGGTGCCTGCGGTGTTCGTTCTCGATGCGTTCCACCTCGGCGGCCGGGACCCAGTAGTCCACGTCCTGGTCGAAGGTGCGGTAGATGAACGTGGCGATCATGCCGATGAAGCCGACGATCGCCAGCCACCAGATGTGCCAGATCATCGCGAAGCCGAACACCAGGCTGAAGGCACCGATGACCACGCCCGTGCCGGTATTGCGCGGCATGTGGATGTCGCTGTACTTCGCCGGCTTCGGCCAGGCCTCACCGCGCTGCTTGCGGTGCCAGAAATCGTCGCGGTCGGTGACGTCCGGCAGCGTGCCGAAGTTGTAGAACGCCGGCGGAGAAGAGGTTTCCCACTCCAGCGTACGGGCATCCCACGGGTCGCCGGTCAGGTCCATGTTCTTCTTGCGGTCGCGGATGGACACGGCCACCTGGATCACCTGGCACAGGATGCCGGCGCCGACGATGAACGCACCGCCCGCCGCGATCAGCAGCAGCGGCTCGTAGGCCGGGTTCACCGTGCTCTGCAGGCGACGGGTCATGCCCATGAAGCCCAGCACGTACATCGGCATGAAGGTGACGTAGAAGCCGATGAACCAGCACCAGAACGCACACTTGCCCCAGAACTCGTTGAGCTTGAAGCCGAACATCTTCGGCCACCAGTAGGTGATGCCGGCGAACATGCCGAACACCACGCCGCCGATGATGACGTTGTGGAAGTGCGCGATCAGGAACAGGCTGTTGTGCAGCACGAAATCGATCGCCGGGATCGCCAGCATCACGCCGGTCATGCCGCCGATGACGAAGGTGACCATGAAGCCGATCGTCCACAGCACCGGGCTGGTGAAATGCACGCGGCCGCGGAACATCGTGAACAGCCAGTTGAAGATCTTCACGCCGGTGGGAATGGAGATGATCATCGTCGTGATGCCGAAGAAGGCATTGACGTTGGCACCCGAGCCCATGGTGAAGAAGTGGTGCAGCCACACGATGAAGGACAGCACGCCGATCGCACAGGTGGCATAGACCATGCCGGTATAGCCGAACAGCGCCTTGCGCGAATACGTGGCGATGACTTCGGAGAACACGCCGAACGCCGGCAGCACCAGGATGTACACCTCCGGGTGACCCCAGATCCAGATCAGGTTGATGTACAGCATGGCGTTGCCGCCACCATCATTGGTGAAGAAGTGCGTGCCCAGGTAACGGTCCAGGGTCAGCAGCACCAGGGTGATGGTCAGCACCGGGAAGGCCGCCACGATCAGCAGGTTGGTCACCAGCGCCGTCCAGGTGAACACCGGCATCTGCATGAGCTTCATGCTGGGGGTGCGCATCTTGAGGATGGTGATGAAGAAATTGATACCGCTCAGCGTGGTACCCAGTCCTGCGACCTGCAGTCCCCATATGTAGTAGTCCATGCCGACGCTTGGACTGTATTCGATGCCCGACAAGGGCGGGAACGCCAGCCAGCCGGTGGCGGCGAACTCACCGATCCACAGCGACAGCATGATCAGCACCGCGCCGGCCACGAACAGCCAGAAGCTGAGCGAGTTGACGAACGGGAACGCGACGTCGCGTGCACCGATCTGCAACGGCACGGCCAGGTTCATCAGGCCGGTGATCAGTGGCATGGCCACGAAGAAGATCATGATCACGCCGTGGGCGGTGAAGATCTGGTCGTAGTGGTGCGGTGGCAGGTAGCCCTCGGACCCGCCGACGGCGATGGCCTGCTGGGTACGCATCATGATGGCGTCGGAGAAACCGCGCAGCAGCATGACGAAGGCGACGATGATGTACATCACGCCGATCTTCTTGTGGTCCACCGAGGTGAACCATTCCTTCCACAGATAGCCCCACAGCTTGAATTTGGTGATCAGGGCGATGACGCCCAGGCCACCAAGCACTGCACCGATCAGCGTCGTCAGGACGATCGGATCGTGGGGGATCGACTCAAGAGAGAGTTTTCCCAAAATGCTCATTCTTCTGACCCCTTGTGGCCGGCATGGATGGCGGCCGCCTTCTCTTCTGACTCAGGGTAGGCATCGGCGTTGACGCCGGTCGCCTTGTCGGCAGGATCGACATCCGCCGGGTTGCCGTCATGCGCGTCGTGCGCCTCATGCATCGCGTGGCCTTCATGGCCCGCGGCATGGCCTTCGGCATCAGCCGGCGCCTGGTGCGCGTGCTTCATGCCGTAGTGCTGGTTGTTGCCCATGTGCTTGGCAACGACCCAGTCGAACAGGCCGTCCTCGACCTGGCCGTAGTAGGTCACCGGATACCACTCGGCATTGCGTTCGGCGCCCAGCGCGTTGAACGAGGCCTTGTCCAGGCTGTGCTGGCCGGCGCGCACCTGGTCCAGCCACTGGCGGTATTCCGCGTCGGTGACCGAATAGGCGGTGAAATGCATCTTCGCGAAGCCTGCGCCGCTGTAATGCGAGGACATGCCCGGGAATTCGCCGGTCTCGTTGGCGATCAGGTGGAGCTTGGTCTCCATCGCGGCCATCGAGTAGATCATGCTGCCCAGGTGCGGGATGAAGAATGCATTCATCACCGTGTCCGAGGTCAGCTTGAAGTTCAGCGGGGTATCGACCGGGAACTTGATCTCGTTGACCGTGGCGATCTTCTCTTCCGGATAGATGAACAGCCACTTCCAGTCCAGCGAGATCGCCTCGATGGTGACCGGCTTGACGTCCGAATCGATGGGACGGTACGGGTCGAGCGCGTGCGAGGAACGCCACGTCAGCACGGCCAGCACCAGCACGATCATGCAGGGGATCGACCAGACCACCACTTCGATCGCGGTGGAATGCGACCAGTTGGGCTCATACCGGGCCTTGGTGTTGGACGCACGGTATTTCCATGCGAACGCCAGGGTCAGGATGATGACCGGGACAACGACCAGCAGCATGAGCACGGTAGCCGTGATCAGCAGGGTCTTCTCGTCATGGCCGATCTGGCCCTTTGGAGAGAGGATGGCCGTGTTGCAGCCGGTGAGGAACACCGCCAGTGCGAACAGCAGGCCAGGACGCAGCCAGCGCCCCAGGTTTTTCAACGGAATCATCGGTCGATCCAATTGCGAGGGAATGCCATCCCCCCTGTCCTGCCCGGCCAAAGCCGGCCCGACCGGTCGCGGGGACAGGTACGGGGAGACGGGGGAGAATCAGCCTTTCAATTTTAGGCCGTCACCGACCATTTAAGAAAGGCATTGACATTGATCTGGCGCACTTTTCGCCGTTTTTGGCCTGCGACACGTTGTCGCAGCAGCCGCCGCACCGCCTTCCGGGGACGACGGACGGCGCGGAGGGCCATCACGGGCCGCTGAGGTCGGCCTGCCACTCTGCCCGGCCGACCTCAGCCAGCGGGGCGGCACACGACCGTATCCAGCTGGCTGACCAGTTCCCGGGGCTGATAGGGCTTGCTGACGAACGGCGCCGCCCGATGGACGGCGGGCACCACGGCACTGAACACCGCCGACACGAATACATAGGGAACGCCGCGATGCTTGAGGATATCAGCCGCAGGAAACACCACGCCGTCGCGCAGTTCGACATCCAGCACGGCAGCGTCGAAATCCTCCTCCGCCAGTGCTGCCATGGCATCGGACAGCGAGAAGGCACGTTCGACCGAATAGCCCGCCTCGGACAGGATTTCCTGCATGAGCAGGGACAATTCGAGTTCGTCTTCAACCAGCAGGACGGTGGGAGTTTCACGGGTGGGTGGCTGGGCGACGGTTTTCATGGGGCTCGAATCAACGGCGATGTGCCATAGTCTGCTTCCGCCTGTGAAGGCCGGGGTACCGGGAAGTGATGGAGATTGCGCGGCCGGCTTCACGCCGCGAAGGCAGTGGGAGTGCAAGCGCATGGCTGACGGGACCTTGCCCGCGTAATACGATGGCCGTGCAGTGGATCAGCAGTAACCATCGTTCCGGATCACCGCCAGGAGGTTGCCCCATGTCATGGATGTCCCATCTGCTGCGCTGGACCACCACGCCGTCCGGCCGCCGCGTGCTGTTCGCGGTCACCACGGCGGTCGCCGCCATCATCGCCTGCAATCCGCAGCTGCTGCCGCTGCTTCCCGTTGTCGATGCAGTGGGCCTGGACGTGCTGGCGTTGCTGCTGGGTGCCCAGGCCATGGCGGTGCTGCCCTGGTTCGGCGAGCATGCCGCACGCGGCATCCAGCTTGCCTGCCGCGCCCTCGCGGGCCTGCTGGCCGGCGCTGTCGGAGGTTATCTGCGGCAACTGGTCTTCGGTGCCGCGCGCGAAATGATCGTCTGCGGACGTCCTGCATGACCGGTGGCGGGCGCTGCGTCCTGCCCCGGCCCACCCAGACGTAACCGATCAGGCAGCGGTGGGGGAATCGCAGGCGCATCGTTGCGGTCCGTGGCCACGCGATGACGCCGGGCCCGGTGGCGACGCCTCCCTGAGCCAACGCCCGCCCCATTGCTGTCATCCCCCTGCAGCACTTCCCGGCCAGAGTGGCTGGCCGATATCGCCTGCAGGGGAAACGCCGTGGATCAGCGGCAAGATCGGACGCAACCACGGCGTTCGCCGTTGCCTGACCGTTCCCGCACCGCGTGGTTCGCGCAGCACATCCTGCCGCACGAGCCCGGCCTGCGCCGCTGGCTGGCGCGGCGCTGCACGTCGCCGGGACTGGATGTCGAGGATCTCCTGCAGGAAAGTTACGCGTTGCTGGCGGCGAGGCCGCGGGTCGATGACATCGAAAACCCGCGCGCGTACCTGTACCAGACCGCGCATTCGCTGGTACTGCGCGATATCCGGCGGGCCCGCATCGTGCCGATCCTGGCGATCGAGGACCTGGGCCCGGTCGAATTCGCCGGTGATACCGCCAGTCCGGAACGTGTCGCTGAAACCAGGGAACTGCTGGACAACGTGGGCAAGGTGATCGAATCCATGCCCGACAAGACCCGCCAGGCGTTCTCCCTCCGCCGCGTCCACGACCTGCCACAACGTGAAATCGCCGTGCGCATGGGCATCACCGAAAAAGCCGTGGAGAAGCTGATTGCGCGCGGCATCCGCTGGATGGGCGAATGGCTGGCCAGCGAAGGGGGGAATCGCGGCCCTCATGTCTCCAAGCAGGGAAGTACCGGCGACGAACACCCCGATGAACATGCGTCAGTCCAGCCATAACATTGACCGGGCCGCCGCCGGATGGGCCGCGCGGCTGGACCGCGCGCCATTGAGCGCGGCCGAAGAAGACGAACTGGACGCCTGGTTGCAGGCCGACATCCGTTGCCAGGGCGCGCTGTTGCGCGCGCAGGCGCTGCTGATGCAGCCGTGCCTGGCCCGGCCTGCGATGGTGCCGACGCCCGTCCCGCTGCATGTACTGCCTACGCCAGCACGCAACCATAAGCCTGTCCGCAAGGGTTGGACACGCCTGGGCGCTTCGCTGGCAGCCAGCCTGCTGCTGGGCGTGATGATGCTGTCGCTGCTCGACGTGTCCAGGGCCTACGCCACGGTGAAGGGAGAGATCCGCACGCTGCCGCTCGCCGACGGATCTTCGATCACCCTCAACACCGACACCCGCATCAAGGTCCGCGAAGACGCCGACCAGGTGCGCATCCAGGTAGTGCGTGGCGAAGTCTTCGTGCAATCGATGGCCGATGCCACGCGCCCGCTCATCCTGGAAGTCTCCGGAAGGAAACTGCAGGCTGCCCATGCACGCTTCAACGTCAGCAAGCTGGACGGTGCGCCGGAACAGGTGACGGTGCACGACGGCAATGTCGAACTGAAAGGCCGTGCGGACACCATCCAGGCGGTCATCGCGCCGGGGCACCGCATGTCCATTCCCGCATCCACCCACCAGCGGCCACAGCCCACGTCCCTGTCGGCGGACGAAATGGAGCGGCAGCTTGCGTGGCGTGACGGCAAGCTCGCCTTCCACGGTGAAACCCTTGCCGACGCCGCCCGGGCCTTTTCCCGCTACAGCGACACGCAGCTGGTCATCACGGACCAGGCGCTGGCCAGCAGGCAGGTGATCGGCCTGTATGCGGCGAACAATCCGATCGGCTTTGCGCGCGCCACGGCGACGCTGCTGGACGCACGCGTGGAGCAGTCCAGGGAACGCGTGGAAATCCGGCGCAAAGATTAAATTTTTCTTACGGAGGGGGGACGCCGGCGACCTCGAGCATCCACGTAGTTCGATGCCGCCACTTCTGCCGGCGAACACGAGGTTTGAACCCCATGATCCGCAAGAAGCTCCTGCCGACCGCCCTGGCGATGGCATTGTCCCTGGGCACGCAGGCGTTCGCGCAGTCGCGCACGTTCGATGTTCCGGCGCAACCGGCCATCACCTCGATTCCCGAACTGGCACGACAGGCCGGGGTCCAGATCATCGCCGTCGGCAGCAGCCTGGACGGCATCCGGACGCCGGCAGTCACCGGCGACATGGAGGTACGGCAGGCCCTGCGCATACTCCTGCAGGATACGGACATCGAAATCTCCACCGACGAGACCGGTGCATTCATGCTGCGGCAACGCACGCCGCAGGAAACGACAGGTGCCCGCGGCGAGGCGATGCTGGACACCATCTTCGTCACCGGCTCGCGCGTCGCGCGTCCAGACCTGGTCAACCCGATGCCGGTGAGCGTCACCCGCATGGATGCCGCCTTCGAACTGGGACGCACCAGCGCCAATGACGCCCTGGCACGCGATCCGGCGCTCGGCGTCGGACAGAGCCTGAGCAGCAGCACCACTGGCTGGGACGCAGGCATCTCGGCGGTCAACCTGCGCAACCTGGGCACCAACCGCAGCCTGACCTTGATCGATGGCCGTCGCCGCGTGTCCAGCTCGGCGCGCTCGTCGGCGGTCGATCTGGGCATGATCCCAGTGGGCATGATCGACCGCATCGAAGTTGTCACCGGTGGCGCAGCGGCGGTGTATGGCGCTGACGCGGTAACCGGCGCAGTGAACGTCATAACCAAGCGCGATATCGAGGGCGTGCAGCTGTCCGCGACCACCGGCGTTTCCGACCAGGGCGATGCAGGAGAACACCTGTTCTCGTTCTCCAGCGGCGGCCGGTTCGCCGATGACCGCGGCCGCTTCGTCGTCGGTGGCAGCTGGTCCCGCAGCGATCCCTTTACCTATACCGATCGCTTCGGCATGGAAAACTACCTCACCTACCGCGCCAACCTGGCCAACACCGGCATCAGCGACGGCATCCCGGATCGCATCATCAACACCCAGACCCGGCAGATGTACTACGACTACACGCCGACCTTCTGGCATGACAACACGCGTTGGTACATCGAAGAGGCCGGCCTGCGCGAAGGCAGGTGCGGAGTGATGACCGACCTTGGCCAGTATTCGGTCTGCGATGGCGGCGATGGCCGCCACCTGGAAGATTCCACCCAGTTTCGCGCGCGCAACGAGGCGCTGGCGCTGATGGGCCGTGCGGACTTCGACATCAGCGACACCACCACGGTCAGCGGCTACTTTTCCCATGCCGACCAGCAGTACCGGGGAAACTCCAACTACTGGCGCGATGACAGTCGTGCCACGTACTTCTCAGGCAACGGCAGCAGCCCGCGTGGTGCGGTGGCTTACCTGGACAATCCGTACCTTCCGGCATCGGTGCGCCAGTACATGCAGGAGCACGGGTTGACCCAGCTCGCCATCGACCGCACCTGGGGAAGTTTCCCCATCCGCCAGGAAGATCACCACCGCAGGACGCTCACGGTAGGCGCGGAGATCAAGGGACAGGTCTCCGACTACATCGGCTGGAATGCCTTTGCCCAGTTCGGAAAGACCACCGATGACTACACCGGTCGCAACCTGCCGTGGAAATCGCACTGGACCGCGGCGCGCGATGCCATTTCAGATCCGCTGACCGGCCAGCCCGTGTGCCGCGATGCCTCCGCACGGGCAGCGGGCTGCGTGCCGTTCGATATCTTCAGCATGCAGAAGCCGGATGCGGATGTACTGGATTACGTGCTGGCCAATCGAAACGAAAAACGCAGTACCCGCCAGCAGGTGTTCGGTGCGGAACTCAACGGCTCGCTGTTCTCCCTGCCAGCCGGCGACGTGGGTTTCGCGCTGGGCGCGGAGCATCGCCGCGAAAGCCTCAAGACCCGGGACGATCCGCTGGCACTGTCCGGCGAACTGGTCTACGGCGGCGGCGCGGCGGCGCACCCGGAACTGGACGTTGATTTCGACGTTTCCGAGGCCTATGCCGAAGTCATCGTGCCGCTGCTCGCCGATACCACGTTCGCCCGGCGCCTGGATCTTGAAGCCGCCTACCGATACTCCGATTACAGCACGGTCGGCGCCACCGATGCATGGAAGATCGGCCTGATCTGGGAGCCGACCGACGGCCTGGCGTTTCGTGCGGTGAGCTCGCGCAGTGTACGCACGCCGAACTTCGGCGAACTGTACGAAGCGCAGATCAACACCATGACCGGGTCCATCGACGATCCCTGCGAAGTAGCTTCCTACTATGCTACCGAGCAGCGCGCAGCCAACTGCCTGGCCCTGGGCGTCACCCAGCCCCTGGTGGATTACAAGATCGGCCCGTTGGTGACCACCGGCGGCAACCCGGACCTCGCGCCGGAAACGTCCGACAGCGTGACCTTCGGGATGGTCTGGCAGCCGCGGTTCCTGCCCGGCTTTGACCTGACGGTGGATTACTGGGACATCGACATCACCAACGTCATCACCCAGTTCTCCTACGCCACCCTGATGAAACTGTGCGTGGATGCGCCAACCATCGACAACCCGTACTGCAGCCGCGTCGATCGCGATCCGGACAGCCACCATGCAACGGCGGTGCGGTCCAACCAGCTCAATGCCGCACGCATGTACGCCAAGGGCATCGACCTCGGCATCAACTATGCCCGCGGCATCGGCAGCGGCCAGTTCGTTGCCGCGTTGAAAGCCACCCGGCTGCTGGACATGGTGACCGAAACCACACCGGGCATTCCATCCGGTGACGTCGAATATGCCGGCGGCTGGCAGAACCCGGATTACCGCGCGACGCTGACACTGGGGTACAGGATCAAGGGTTTCAGCGCCACCCTGGATACCCGCTATCACGGTGGCGGCGCCTTCGACCTGAATACCGATTCGGACGAAGCCTATCCGGACGGCAACCATGTCCCCTCCACCACCTACAACGATATCGCGCTGGGTTACGACTTCTCTGATAAATACCAGGTCGGCGTTGGCGTGAAGAACCTGTTCGACAAGCAGGCGCCGTACAAGCCGACCGTATATCGCGATACCAGCATCTATGACCAGGTGGGTCGCTACTTCTACCTGACCGCAAAGGCGAAATTCTGATGCGAAACCTCCCCAACCCCATGGCAGCACTGCTGCTCGTGCTCCTGGCCTGCGTGCCCGCCGCGGCGCGCGCCGATGACCGCCCGCCAACGCTGCAGGATGAAAAAGGCTGGACGTTGGTCGTGATTCCAGACACGCAGTACTACACGGTACGTTCGAGGAACCAACCGATACTGGAAATGATGACGGCGTGGATAGAGTCCAATATCGAGCCGCTGAACATCAGGATGGTCGTGCAGGTGGGTGACCTGATCGAGCGCAGCGGCAAGATCACCCCGGATACCCGGCAGGGCGACCAGACCACGCGTCAGCAGTGGCAGGCGGTATCACGCGCATTCGCCCGGCTGGATGGCAAGGTGCCCTACCTCGCCGCCACCGGCAACCACGATTACACCACCGACGACAGGGGCCAGCAGCGGTGGACACACTATGCCGATTACTTCACCCCGGAACGGAACCCGCTGGTGCAGCGGTTCCTGGTCCAGAACAGCCGCAACCAGCAGGGTGAACCGACGCTGGAAAATGCCGCGCTGGAACTCAAAGGCCTGAATGGTCGCGACTATCTGTTCATGAACCTGGAATACGGCCCGCGCGATGAAGTGCTGGCCTGGGCGAAGCAGGTGGTTTCCCTGCCCCAGTACGCGGGCCACCAGGTCATCGTCACCACCCACGACTACCTGGATACCAAGGACCGGCACACCAGTGAAAAGCCGGGCGTTTCGCTGGCCGGCGCAGGGCTGGCGGAGCGGTATTCGCTCAACGTGGACGGCGTGATCTCCGCGAAGAAGCAGACGCTGGAAAATGCCAATTCCGGCACCCAGGTGTTCGAGAAGCTTGTCCAGCCCGCCAGCAACATCGCCATGGTGTTGAGTGGACATATCTCCGGCGAAGGCTATCGGGTGGACGGCAACCGGGCCGGCAAGCCGGTGCACCAGATGCTGTTCGATGCGCAATCCATCGGCGGTGGCAACGGCGGCGATGGCTGGTTGCGCCTGCTGGAATTCTCGGCCGACGGCAGTACGGTCACGGTCAGGACGTTCTCACCGCTGTTCTGGTCTTCCCCTTCCATGCGCCAGTTCGCCTGGAAGACCGATGCGCGAAACGAGTTCACCATCAGGCTCGACGATGCCGGAGCAGGCAGGTAACGAGGGAAGCGGGGCCGCCGGCATTACCTGTCAGGGAAACGCATCTGCCAGGTAGTCGATCATCGCCCGCACTTTGGCAGGAAGCCGCCGGTCCGGCGGATACAGGACGTGAATACCTCCCAGCTCCATGGGAGGCCAATCAAGGGCGATCTCGACAAGGTCGCCACGTGCCACTGCCTCGCCCACGACGAAATCCGGCTGATAGACAAGCCCCTGCCCCGCCACGGCGGCTGCCAGAAGCGCGTCGCCGTTGTTTGCCATCAACTCACCGCTGACCGGAACACGCCGCTCCCCGTGCGCGCCGAACCTCCAGCAGGAATCGTGCTGGCTGGCGGAAAGCGTGTAGCTCAAACAGTTGTGGTGGCTCAGTTCGTCCACGCGCTGCGGCGTTCCCCGGCTGGCCAGGTAGGCCGGTGCACCGCAAACCCGCATCGCGCTGTCTCCCAATCGCCTTGCCTTCAGTGGGCTGTCGGTCAGCCGGCCCACGCGGATGGCCAGATCCGGTAATCCCCCCGCAGGTTAGCCGCAGCCATAAGTGGAATTTTCTCGTAATCTAACCCCGAGGAGATCCCATGAAGAAGTCACGATTCACCGACAGCCAGATCATCGCCGTGCTCAAGCAGGCCG
>JAFAFF010000338.1 GCA_023423605.1 Pseudomonadota bacterium | reverse complement strand
GTTCCCCCGCTGCTGACCAGCCGCTGCACGCTGGCCTTGCCCCAATGGATGAAGCGGGGCACCGGAAAGCCGCCCTGCGGCAGAAGCAACTGCGTCCGGTCGCCCAGGTTCCAGCGCTGCCCTTGCGCACGCACGCTGAGCGTTCCACCGATATCGGTTATCCGGGTCACGCAGGGATCTGGCTTGCCGCTTTCGTCAATGGCATCGATCGACTTCTGCCAGTATTTCAGCAGCGCTGGATCGCCGTCGAACCTTGCAAATCCGCCCACTACATAGGCCGGATACGCGCCGGAGCCGCCACCCTCGTTCAAGCCCTGCAGAAACGCCTGTGCTCCCTCGACGGTCTGCCTGGCCTGCGCTGCAGCCGTGGTGGTGACTGCCAGGCTGCAGCCCAGCAGAAGCATCATGACGAGAGGTTTCGTGTCGTTCATTCAGTGGATCCGGTAGGGGTTGTCTTGTTGCCGGGCATCGGTCGCCAGTTCCGGTGCGCTCTGCGGGGTATTGAACGGGCTGGAGCCAAAGCGGAACGCCAGCCCCAGGTAGAACGCCGGCTTGTAGGTGGTAGTCTCAAGGTCAGCGGCCAGCTGCTGTGGCACGATGTCGCCTTCGCTGTACCGGCCGGACAGACGCTTCACCTGCCGATAGGAGAGGCCGGCCGTGACCATGACGTTGGTTCCCCAGCCGACGCCGTAGCCCAGGAACACGTTGGGATTGGATTTGTCCAGCCCGATACCCGCCGCCATGCCGCCGAACGCAACGCCCTTGCGCCAAGCCAGTGAAGCCAGCCAGCCGGTGTTTTCGGCTGGCAGATACATGAAGTAGACCGATGGTGCGAGCACCGCACCGTCGCTGTCCCGCTTCCGCGTCACCTGGTAGTCCGTCACCGCACCGGCTTCGTTGCGTCGCTCGCGGGTGTAGTAGAGGTGGTCGTCGTCGTCGATGAAGTTGAACCCGTACATCACCACCCATTGTCCTGCGCTGTTGCCCTCACCGATGTAGGTCACCTTTCCGCCCACCGCGGTCTTCTTCCCGGAGGTGTCGACGCGGATCACCTGTATGACCACCTTTTCACCGGCCGCGATATACAGCGGCTCCTTGATGTCCAGGCGGATGTTGCCCGCAATCCTCTGCTGCAGGCTGGCCGCTTCGGTGGCGCTGCACGTTCCGGCGCCGGTCAGCGCTTCGGCCTCGCGGATGAAGTCGGCATGGCGCTCGGCAACGGCCTGCTCGGTATCGGCCTCCAGCACGTCGCGCGTCCAGCCCTGCAATGATTCTTCACAGTCCGGTGGCCGGGGCAGGGTGCCTGCTTCCGGTGCTGCGGCCGGTGCGGGGGGCGGCAGCAGGCCCCAGAGGTCCGGCAGTGGTTGAATGAGTGCCGTTGCCGATGTGGTCCGCTTTACATCCAGCATGTAATCCCTGGCGGAAGGCACCACGTTCTGCAGTCGTATCGCATGGTTGCCCGGAGCCACGCGTGTTTCGCCGACGGCGTCGAACGCGGGCAGCGTGATGGTCTGTGTCTGCTGCGCGCAGGCTACCGATGCCCCACCCAGTCCCGCGCACCCGACAATGAGGGCATACAGGGCTGCATGGCCTGTGATGCCTGGGGTCGACCGGCCTGCGTTCCTTTCGCGGTTCATCCGATGCGCCCCTTGTATGTCTGGTCCGGTGCTCGTTCCCCATCGATGGCCTGCGCACGCCCTGCGCCGGCCGACGGGTTGATTCCATGCAGGCACTATTGCCAAGGCAGTCGATATACGGATACTTCCAAACGGGGCTTGACGACAGGGGGTGGTCATGTCAGGGGATGCGCTGGACGCGATACTGGATGCTTTGTATGCCTCGGTGCTGGACCCACCGCGGCTGGAGACCTTCTGCGCCGGGCTGGCGCACGCAACGGGCAGCCACGTCGGTGCCGTCATGGTGCAGGACATGCTGAGCCGCGGCGGCAGGCTGGACCTGCTGGTGGGTGCGGATCCGCTGGAAGCGGCACGCTATGAACGCGAATTCGCGGCGGACAATCTCTGGCTGCAGCGTGGCGCGCATCGCCTGGCCACCGGCGCGGTACTCGACAGTGACGATTTCGTGCTGCGCGGCGAGCTGCGTAGCAGTCGTTACTACAACGAATACCTGCGTGCCGGTGACGTGGAACAGTCGGTCGCGCTATGTGCGCATTTCGATGGACAGAATGTGGTCACCGCCACCGTATGCCGCTCCGGCACCTTGCCGCCTTACGGTCCCGAGGAGATG
This sequence comes from Pseudomonadota bacterium, assembly GCA_023423605.1. Taxonomy (GTDB): domain Bacteria; phylum Pseudomonadota; class Gammaproteobacteria; order Xanthomonadales; family Xanthomonadaceae; genus Stenotrophomonas. The sequence continues at coordinate 15,505 of JAFAFF010000338.1, read as the reverse complement.
GAGCTGCTGCGCAGGGTGTCACCGCATTGGGTGAATGCCTATGCGCTGCAGCGCAGGCTGGGTTGGCTGGAGCGGCGGGTCCAGCATCTGGAGGATGTCCTGGAGCAGGTTCCGCTGGCGGTATTCATGCTGGGCCATGGTGGGCGGGTACTGCGCTGCAACGTCGCCGCCGAGCAGTTGCTTGTCGCGGGCGTGCTGAAGAAGACGCCCGCTGGCCTGGCAGCTACCGGTACCGATGCCGCGTGGTTCCAGTCGTTGATCAAGGCGGCGGTCAGCGGCATTCCGGCGGGAGAGTCGAATGGGCGTCACCAGGGCGGCGGCATGCTGCGCAACCACGAAGGACATGCCGAGTTGATGGTCTCGGTGCATCCGCTGGCACCGAGCCAGGCGAGCATGGGCGAGACCGCGCTGCTTTTCGTGCAGCCGGTAGCGGCACCGGCCGATGGTGGGCTGAAGGCGCTGCTGCGGCGTGCCTGCAATCTCACCGAAGCCGAATCGACGCTATGCGTGGCGTTCCATCTCACGGCGGATCCGGCGCAGGCCGCGCAGGCCTGCGGCATCAGCGCCGCTACCGCGAAAACGCGCTTGCAGGCGGTGTATGACAAGACCGGCGAACACGGCCAGGCGCCGCTGATGCGGCTGCTGGCCGCCATGGCCAGGATGGCTCCGGTGGCGAATGAGAAAAACGGTGTCTGACGTTGCAGAGTGCAGGGCAACGGGGTGATCTCGAGTCCGGCCGGCCGTGGGCCGGCTGCAGCTCACGTTGCGGTACAACTGGAGGCGGCCCGGCTTCAGCGGGTGGGGCCTTCCAGAGCGCTGCGCACCGACTGGGCCAGATCGCTTCGGGTGAACGGCTTGGCCAGCAGGCCCGCTGCTGCTCCCTGGCCTACGGCGGCGTCGTGGTCGCGCGGGTAACCGGACGTGAACAGCACGGCGACCTCGGGCCATCGCCTGCGTACCTCGCGGGCAAGCTCCCAGCCGGATATGCCGGGCATCACGATGTCCGAGAACAGAAGATCGACCCGGGTGTCGGGCCGCTCCAGCAAGCGCAGCGCCGAGGGGCCGTCATGCGCTTCCAGCACGCGGTAGCCGAGCAGGCGCAGGGCGTCGACAGTATGGGCACGCACGTCATCGTTGTCCTCCGCCACCAGGACGGTCTCATCGCGGGCTTCGTAGCCGTCCAGGCCCCGCGCCGGCTCCGCTGTCCGGCTCGGCAGGGGCGAGGGCGAGCGTGGAAACATCATGGTGATGCTGGTGCCGCCACCTTCCACCGAGTCGATCAGTACGTGTCCCCCGGACTGCTTCACGAAACCATGGACCATCGACAGTCCCAGCCCCGTGCCGCGGCCGACCTGCTTGGTGGTGAAGAACGGCTCGAACACGCGTGCCAACGTTTCCGCATCCATGCCGTGGCCATTGTCGCGCACGCGCAGCATCACGTACTCGCCGGGTTGCACATCCGGGAACAGCGCAGCGTAGTCAAGGTCAAGGTGGCTGTTGTCAGCCTCGATGATCAGGCGGCCGCCGTGGGGCATGGCATCGCGCGCGTTGACTGCCAGGTTCAGCACGGAGGCCTCCAGCTGGCTGACGTCGATCTCCACGCACCAGATGTCTTCGGCCGTGTGGATTTCCAGCTGCACCAGTTCGCCCAGCGCACGCTGCAGCATGTCCTGCATGTCCAGCAGGCGATCGTTGAGGTTGGCCGGCTGGCTGCGCAACGGCTGCCGGCGGGCGAATGCCAGCAGACGCTGGGTGAGGCTGGCTGCCCGGCCTACACCCTTCAGCGCATTGTCCAGTGCCCGGCTGACCATGGCCCCGGACTCGCCGGCACGGTCGCCCAGCAGCATCGCGTGCTCCACGTTGCCGGAAATGACCGTCAGGATGTTGTTGAAGTCATGGGCAATGCCGCCGGTGAGCTGGCCGACGGCCTCCATCTTCTGTGCCTGGCGCAGGGCGTGCTCGGCCTGCAGGCGGGCCGTGGTTTCCACCGCCTCGGACACCACCGCGGTCACTGCGCCGTTCGCGTCCAGCAGCGGGCGGATCGAAAAGTCGAAGCTGCGCCTGCCGGTAGGGAGTTCCAGCTCGAGTGCATGCAGCGAACTGTGCCCCTGCACGGCATCGGCCACCGCCTGGTCCATGGTTGGACCGATGTCATCGGTAGCGGAAAACCAGGGTGACTGCCCGTAACGCTGTCCCACGACATCGGGCTTGGATGCAATGACTGCCGATAGCGAGGCGACATTGGCATCGACTACCTTGCCATGCGTATCCAACAACACCTGATGCTGGAAGCTCGATTCAAAGATCGCCTGCAGGCTGCGTTGGCTCGCCTCCAGTTCGGCGGTACGCGCCTGCACCTGCCCCTCCAGCGCCTGGTTGTCCTCGCGCAGCGCCAGTTCGGCACGCCTGAGCTGGGATACATCACTGCCAAGGCAGATGTAGCCAACCATCGCGCCATCGGCGCTGCGCTCGGGCACGCAGTCCATCTGCACGAACCGGGACTGTCCGCTGCGGTGGGACAGTTCAACCTGGAATCTCGTGCGTTCCCCCTGCAGCACACGCTGCAGGCTGGGCAGGGCATGTTCGAACGCGGAAATGCCACTGACTTCCCGTGCCGTGCGACCCAGCAGCTCGCTCAGACTGAGACCGTGCCAGTCGAGAAAGGCCCTGTTGGCAGAACGGTACCGGTGGTTCATGTCCAACTGGGAGATCAACGCTGGAACAGCATCGGTGACCTGCTGCAGCTGCGCCTGACTGTCGTTCAGCGCGGCCTGGGCATGGGCCAGCTGGGTGCGTTCGCGTGCTTCCTGCCGCGCACGGCGTATGGCATCAGGCAGGCGCTGCAGGCGCTGCTTGACTACGTAATCGCGGGCACCGCGGGTCAGTGCCTGTACCGCCAGTTCCTCGGTCAGCGTTCCGGACACGAAGATGAAGGGCGTCTGCGGAACACGCTCGCGCGCCAGGGCCAGCGCGGCATCGCCATCGAAGCCGGGCAGCACATGATCGGCGAGGATGACGTCGTACGCCTGCTTTTCGAGCGCCTCGATGAAGGTGTTTCGGGTCCACACACGCTCGATTTCGAAGTCCAGGCCGGCACGCTTCAGCTGTGCGGTGATCAGCTCCGCGTCCAGCGCACTGTCTTCCAGCATGAGGATGCGCAGACGCTCCCCGGAGCGTGTCACGTCACGCACCGGGCTGTCCCGAACCGTTGGCGCGATGCGGTGGCGGATGATTGGTGATGCCCCAGAACATGCCCAGCCCCTGGATGGCATCGAAGAACTCCTTGAAATCCACCGGCTTGACCACGAACGCATTCACGCCCAGTTCGTAGCTGCGCAGCAGGTCCTGCTCCTCGCGCGAAGAGGTCAGCATCACGATCGGCGTGCTGCTGAGCTCCGCGTCACCGCGCACCTGCTCCAGCACTTCCAGGCCGTTCACCTTGGGGAGTTTCAAGTCCAGCAGCACCACCACCGGACCGCCATGGTTGGCGTCGGCGAAGCGGCCCTCGCAGCGCAGGTAGTCCAGCGCCTCGGCGCCGTCGCGTACATGGACGACGTGGTTCAGCAGCTGGCAGCGCGATAACGCGGCAAGCGTCAGCTCGGCATCCTTGGGACTGTCCTCGACCAGGAGGATCGGCCGCAAGTCTCTCATGGGTGATCTCCAGAGTGATGGGGCAGGGTGAAGTGGATCGTGGCGCCCTTGCCTGGCTCGCCTTCGGCCCAGGTACGGCCGCCGTGGCGGCCAATGATGCGGCGCACATTGGCCAGGCCGATGCCGGTACCTTCGAATTCCTCGATGTGGTGCAGGCGCTGGAACACGCCGAACAGCTTGTCGACATAGCGCATGTCGAAGCCGCAGCCGTTGTCGCGTACGTAGAAGTGGTCTTCCGCGGGGCCACGCTCGTGACCGACCTCGATCATCGCCGCTTCGCGCTCGCGGGTGAACTTCACGGCATTGGACAGCAGGTTCTGCCAGACCAGCCGCATCATCGTTGGATCGACTTCCACTTCCGGCAGGGCATGGATCTTCCATTGTACGTCGCGCCCTGCGTAGTCCAGCGACAGGCTCTGGCGGACGTCCTCGACCAGTGCCGCCATACCAACCCGCGCCCGGCCCAGTCTGGAACGCCCCATCTGCGAGAAGCTGAGCAGGTCATCCACCAGCGTGCCCGCCGACTTGGCAGACTCCACGATGGTGTCCAGGAAGCGGCGCTCGGTGTCATCGAGGCGCTCACCGGCCGAACTGCTGAGCAGCTCCGAATAGCCGACGATGTGGCGGAATGGCGCGCGCAGGTCGTGGCTGACCGAGTACGAAAAGGCCTCCAGCTCCTTGTTGCTGCGCAGCAGCTGCTCGTTGAGCTCGGCCATTTCTTCTGCTTTGCGCAGCACGATGTCGACGATGGCGGTGCGCATCTCCTGCGCGGCGTCGCGGTCGGCATCGCTCCAGGGCAGGCTGCGCTGCTGCACGGTCTCCTTCCAGGCATCGAACGAACTGCGCGGTGACAGCGGCGTGCCCGGCGTGGCGGTCTTGCGCGGATCGCCGCCCCAGCGCACGGTGCGCACCACCTCCGGCCGGAACCACATCAGGTAGCTGTCGTGCAGCTGCGAGATGGACACCGCCAGCAGGCCGCTTGCCACATCACATATCTGCCCGCCAGGTTCCCAGACGGCTGCAAGATGGTCGGTGGAGTAGGTTTCCTGCCCGCTGTGGCCGGCCGCCAGCCAGTTGGCGATGGCCAGCACATCGGCCGCTGCCGGGCATTGGCCTACGCGGACACATTCTCCCTTGTGCACGATCGCCGCACCGGCGGCTTCGGTCAGCGACAACAGGTTGTCCTGGTCGTGGCGTAGGGCAGCGATGAAATCTTCGTCGCCGGCCATGCGACCAAGCAGCTTGACCAGTATCGAACGCCGGGCCACACGATCCTCGACAGAACGCGCCCGCTCCTTCAGCGCGATCTGCAGGGACAGGATCTGTCCCATGAACTCGCACGCGGTACGCACATGGTAGGGCAGGCGGCGTGGCTGCACGGTGTGGCAGGACACCAGCCCCCACAGCCTGCCTTCGTGGACCAGTGACACCGACATCGATGCACCGGTGCCCATGTTGCGCATGTAATGCAGGTGCACCGGCGAGACACTGCGCAGCACCGCCAGACTGAGGTCAGTGGGTGGCGCGTCGCGATGGCTGTCGGCGCGCATCAGCGGGGTGGGCGTGTAGTCGCTGTCCGCGATAAGCCGTACCCGGTTGCGGCGGTACAGCTCGCGGGCCTGCGCCGGAATGTCCGACTCGGGGAAGCGCAGGTCAAGATAGGACGGCAGCAGGCCATTGCCATCTTCAGCCACCACGGTGCCATTCCAGCCGGCGTGGAACTGATAGACCATGGTGCGATCGAAACCGGTGACCCGCTGCATGTGCTCGGCAGCCAGGTGGCAGAGATCCTTGACCGTCGCCGCAGATTCAATAGCCGTCATCAGCTCGCGGATCGCCGGATACAGTTCTTCCAGCGAGCCCGGCTGGCCGGGCACGGGAGCTTCCAGTTCGACCAGCAGGTCGGTGGCAGAGCGGTGCACAAGCAGCTGGTGCCGCCCATGCCCTGGCAGATCCACCGCTCCGGCATGGACACTGCTGCCGATGGCGGCCTGCCGGAACAGTGCGGTGAAGGGAGCGAGCACGCCCCCCAGCACTTCATCGATGTGGCGTGACAAGGGTTCACCGAACTCCTCCAGCAGGGAGGGTTGGGCGACGGCGCGTTCACGGACCTGCAACGACTCGGGATCCACGACCAGCAGGACACCGTAGGGTTGGATGGCGCCGGGCGTATGGATCGGTTCGCGCGCACAACCGGAAATCAGCAGATCGGGCGCGGGCTCAACGGATGGCATCAAGGAGAAGACTCATGATTGAAGGGCCGCGCCGCTTGCGTGTCGCATACGGCATGCCTGAATGGTGAAGCAAAAAGACCGCTACGCCTACCACTGTGTGAATGTGAAGACGTTTCATCCCGAGCTGAATTCTTCATCCACGCAGCGGCGCACGAACTGGAATGCCTCCGCAGCAGCGATGCAGGCACGCCTGGTATCGGCAGGGCCCAGCGTTGCAGCGTCCAATTGTTCGCGGGTGCGACGCCAATACTCCGCCACGCCCAGTGGCGACGGACAGAGATGACGCGCGCCGTGACCGGCGTGCAGTCCGAGGCCTGCGGCCGCCTTGAGCAGCACGGCGGCGCCCATCGTTGATCCCTCGGCGACGTAGCGCCAGCCAAGCACGGTGGCCGGCGAGGCTTGCTGCAGCTGCGGACGCCAGGCATGTGCATCCGGCCGTCGTGCGCCAAGGTCACGGAAATCCTGTTCGAGCAGTGCCAGCCGCCCGTCGTCGGCACCTGCGCGCAGGATCGGCGCGACTGCGTCGTGGAAATGCCATTGCACGCGCAGGAAGCGCAGATAGCGCTCGGTGGACGCGAAGATGGCTTGCCCCAGCAAGTGCTGGTCCAGGCGGTCGTGGACATGGCGGGTATGCGCCTTCAGGGCGACGCTGAGGGGCACCTGGTGGGCGGGATGGGGCGCTGTGCGGATCGGCATGGCCGTGCACCCTAGCAGAAACGCATGTGCAGGTCGGGGCATCGCGACGATTGGACGGGACTGCACATCGGCTCGACATTGCCTCACCTACGCTGCATCGACACCCTCGCCTGACACGCCCGTGAACCTTCAGACCCAGCCTTCGACGCCGCACCGCATGCTGCCAGACAGCTGCACCTTTGAACTGCTGGATGCCGATGTACTGCATGATCCGGCCAATGGCCCCCTGGTACATCTGTATTCGCTGGTAGCGCGCTGCCTGTCCTGCGAGACGGTGTTCAAGGCGGAGGAAGGGCAGGGCCTGGTCAGCCATGCCGCGGCGCGGGTGGTGCGGTGCCCGACGGGCTGTGGTCAGCAGGCATTCAAGCCCGCTGCGTTGCGTGCGTGGCATTCGCAGGTTGCCACCCCGGCTTGATGCGTGCGCTGCCGGCATGGCGGCCCCGGATCACTCCAGCTCCGAAGCGAACGACGAACACGCACGCAGCGACTGCGCTTTCAGGCCGCCTGCTCCTTCAGCCAGGCCATTACCGTGGCCACTGCGCGCCGCTGCGATGACGTGGCGGCAGTGCGCCTGGGGCGCAGCAGCCAGTACGCATGCGGCAGGTGGACGGCCATGGCAGCGAATGGCCGCAGCAGCGTTCCGGCCGCGAGGGCGTCTTCCGCCAGCCGGCCACGCGCCAGCGCGATGCCTTGCCCCAGTTCCGCAGCGCGCAGAACCAGATCGGACGATGCCAGGCGCGCACCGCTGTCCAGTGCCAGCGACGCCGGGCCATGGATGCGTCGCCAGTGTTCCCAGCTGGCCGAGGGATCGCGGTCATGCAACAGCCGCAGCCCCGCTAGGCAGTCCACGCCTGCGGCGCAGTCCGCCGCCTGCCAGAAAGCGGGGCTGGCCACCGGATACAGCCATTCGTCCATCAATGGTTCGCACTCCATGCCGGGCCAGGGACCGTTGCCCATGCGCACGGCGAGGTCCACACCATCGGTGAGCGTGTCAAAGCGCTGGTTGACCAGCACCGACAGCGCGATGCGCGGATGCGCGCGTTCCAGCGCCGGCAGGCGGGGAAGCAGCCATCGGCTCGCAAATGAGGGAGCCACGCTGATCGTCACCGTGAACGACGAGGGCGCCTCACGCGCGGCGGCGGTGGCGTCGGTCATGTCCTGCAGCAGCGCATGCAGGCGCCGCGCCAGCGCAGCGCCCTGGGGCGTGGGCGCCCAGTGCCCGCCACCGCGCTCGAACAACGGAACGCCGATCCATGCCTCCAGCTCGCCCAGATGCCGGCTGACCGACGAATGGGCGACACCGAGTTCGCGGGCGGCGGCGCGTACGCCGCCATGGGCGTGGACCGCCGCAAAGGCGCGCAGCGCATTGAGGGGCAGGGATTTCATGGTGCGGATAATAGACCAGACTGGTGCGTGGATGATCCAGGCGGGGCCTGCAGAATCACCGCACTTTCCTTGATGCCGGTTGCCATGATCCTCAATGCCTTGCTGGCCGCCAGCAGCCTGCTGCTGGTCGCCGCGCTCACGCCGGGGCCGAACAACCTGGTGGTGCTGCGTGCCGCGGCCGCTGGTGCCCCGGCGACGGTGTGGTCAGCCATCGGCGGCATCGTGCTGGGCGGGCTCGCCATGCTGGCGCTGGTGGCGGCATCCGGTTCCGCGCTGGGTGGGCTGCCATGGCTCCGCTCGCTGATTGCGGTGGCCGGCGCCGGCTATCTGGCCTGGCTGGGGCTGGCCATGCTGCGTCGTCCGGCCAGCAACGAACCGGATGCGCCGCTGCCGGCAGGGTTCGCGGGGCTGTTCGCATTCCAGTTCCTGAACCCCAAGAGCTGGGTGATGGTGCTGTCGCTGGTGGCGGCGTTTCCGCGCCAGGACGCCGCTGCCACTTTCGTGATGCTGGCGCCGCTGTTCCTGCTCATCCCCGGTGTCTGCCTGCTGGTGTGGGCATTCGCGGGGCGACGCCTGGCCAGCCTGCTGCGCGCACCGGCAGCGCGCCGCCGTTTCGATCGCCTGATGGGCCTGGCTTTGATCGCCAGCGCCGTACTTCTGCTGCTTTGACCCCACCCTGGAGCTTCACGATGTCCATTGACCCTGCGCCACTGAAGGTACTCGCATTCGCCGGCAGCCTGCGCCGGAACAGTTACAACCGCCGGCTGCTGGATACCGCCGCGCACTGCGCACCGCCCGGCATCGTCGTGACGGTGCACGACACCATCGCCGACATTCCGCTGTTCGATGAAGACCTTGAAGTGGACAGCGCGGGTGGCCCCGAAGGCGTAAAGCGCCTGCGACGTGCGCTGGCGGCCGCCGACGCCCTGCTGATTGCCACGCCCGAATACAACCAATCGCTGCCAGGCGTACTGAAGAACACGCTGGACTGGCTGTCGCGCGACGACGTCGAGCACCGGGAGGTGGCAGCCGGCATGCCGACCGCGATCATCGGGGCCACGCCGGGCAGGTGGGGAACGCGGCTGGCGCAATCGCAGCTCCGTCACGCGCTGGCCGCCATGGGCGCGCTCACGATGCCTGCGCCGCAGCTGTATGTTGCCGATGCCGCCGGGTGCTGCGACAGCGCGACAGGGCGGTTCGATGTCGTCACGCAGGAAAAGCTGCACGCCTTCCTGCAGGGGTTCCAGGCGTGGATCCGGCTACTGCGAGCATAGCGTGACCACCGTTGACCTCTGCTGCCGGATTGCAGTCGTGCATCACCCCCGCGCCCTGCCTGCAGCCGGAGAGGCTGCAGGCACGGGCGAAGGGTTCGCATCACAGGGCGCTGCCGTGCCTGTTGCAGGCGCCCGTGGACAGATCAGAAATCGAACTGCGCCGACAGCAGCACCGTGCGCGGCGCCGCCACCGTGCCCACGGTCAGCAAGGTGCTGCTGGACAGCCAGTAGCTCTTGTTGAACACGTTCTCCACGCTCGCACGCAGCACCACCGGGGTGCCGCCGATGGCCGTGGTGTAGCGGCCGCCCACGTCCACGCGCGTCCAGGACGGCAGCATGAGGGTGTTTTCGGCGTTGTACGGGGTCTGCGCGGTATGGATGCCACGGGCATTCAGGCTCAGGCCCGGCACCCACGGCAGCACCCAGTCGGCGCCCAGGTTGAAGGTGCGCTTGGGCACGCCATTGGCATCGTTGCCCTGGTTCACGCCACCCGCGGTGTTGGCCAGTTTGGCGTCATAGAAGGTGGCCCTGGCCATCAGGTTCAGGCCCGGCAGCACTTCGCCGGTGGTGGACAGTTCCACGCCGCGGTTACGCTGCTTGCCATCGAAGCTGTACATGTTGGTGACCGGGTCGGTCAGCGCATTCGGGCGATCGATCTGGAAGACCGACACGGTGGAAATCAGGCCGTGGCGATCCAGCTTGATGCCCGCCTCGTACTGCTCGGACTTGTACGGTTCGAACACTTCGCCGGCGTTGGCAGCGGTGGCCGGCGCCGTGCCACCGCGGCTCAGGCCGGAGGTGAAGTTGGCATACACGGCCAGGTCCTGCAGCGGACGCACCACCACGCCCACCAGCGGCGAAACGGCACCTTCATCGTAGGACGAGGTGACGGCGCCAGCGGCGTTGAAGTTTTCGGCCTTGACCTGCTGCTTGCGCAGGCCACCGGTGACCAGCACGCGATCGTTGGCGAAGGACAGGGTATCGGTCAACGAGAAGCTGCTCAGCTCGGTTTCCGAATTCTTGGTCGGCGACAGGCGCACGCCGGTCATCGGAATCAGCTTGATCGGGTTGTAGATGTTGGAATCGATGGTCTGGCTGAGCGGCGCGGACAGATAGAAGCTGCCCGCTTCGGATTTCAGCAGCGAACCGGATACCGTGACCAGGTGGCTGGCGCCAAGGGCATCGAAGTTCAGGCGCGCACCGATTTCACCGGTGCGGTTACGGGATTCCGCGTCGTACCAGGAGTTGATGATGCGCAGGTTGCCGAAATCATCTACCGCATTGGTGGTGCGTGCCGACGGGAAATCCTGTTCGCTGTTGCCGTAACGGTAACCGCCGGCGGCATACAGCATCACGTCGTCGTTGGCGTCGAATTCCAGGCGGCTGGCGATGGTGCGGTCGCGCGACATCAGGTTCGCGCCGTCGTAGATGGCGGTGTGGCCGGACGGCGGCCTGGGGATGGTGGTGTTGTTCGGGCTGAAGCCGGTCTGCGCACGGAAGTTGTCGACATTCTCGCGCTGCGAATAGGCATCCAGCGACCAGCGCAGGTTGAGCGAGCGGTAGTCGATGCCGAGCGCGCCCAGGCCGAACTTCTGGTGGCCATCGTCCAGACTGGTCTGGCCATCCTTGAAGACGCCGTTGAAACGCACGCCCCATTGCTGGTCCGCGCCAAAGCGGCGGCTGGTATCCAGGTGGGCGCCGAACACCGATTTGCTTTCATAGCTGGTGGTCAGACGGGTCAGCGGCACGTCGCCGGCACGCTTGGTGACGATATTGATGTTGCCGCCGATGCTGCCATTCGGGCTGATGCCGTACATCAGCGTACCCGGGCCCTTCAGGACCTCCACGCGCTCCATCAGCGCCGCAGGCATGCGGTTGGAAGAGGTCAGGCCGTAAAGGCCGTTCAGGCCGACGTCGCCGCTGGTGACGTTGAAGCCACGGATCTGGAAGTCTTCGCTGAAACTGGCGGTGGAGGTCATGACCCGCACCGAGGCTTCATTCACCACCACGTCGGCCAGGGTACGCGCCTGCTGGTCTTCCAGCATGCGGGAGCTGTAGTTGGTGGTGCTGAAGGGGGTATCCATCACATCCGACGAGCCGAGCACGCCGAGGCTGCCGGTACGTTCCACGCGGGCGGTTTCGGCGGTGACATTCACCGAATCCAGGCGCACGGCCTCCTTGTCGGTGCCGGGTTCGGCGGCACTGGCCAACAACGGCGTGGCAACGAGGCAGGCTGCTCCCAGGGCGCTCAGCACGGCAAGGGAAAGCGCTTTGTGGTGCGGCGCGCGGGTGCTGCGGGACGGCTGTGACATGGCGTGTGGGGGATGGGTAGCGTAGAGAGCCGAAAATGATAATCGTTCGCATATTGTCGGAGCAAGGGACAATCCTGTTCCGGTCGCGGTTTTCCCACTGTCGTCGGCATGCCCGGCGTCGCGTCGGGTTCCCGGATCGGACCCTGACCGGCCAGCGTGTTGGCGCCGCCCGCTGAAAGCATCGGGCGCAGGGTATATGGGCCTGCGACAAGGGAAACCCGGGATGCGGAAACGAATGACACGTCGGATTCATTTCGCGCTTGTCGCGCTTCTTGAAGGCGCGCTGGGCAGCGGCGACAGCGGTGGTCCGCTTGTCGTGGAGGAACAGGGCGAATGGCAGCTGGTTGGCCTGGGGTCCTTGATCACCGCGCTTACGGAGCATGCGCTGGACGCTGGCTTCCATGGCCAGGTGGTGCACAACGTCCGGGTATCCCGGTATGTCGAGTGGATCGAGGGTGTGGTGGGCGGGGAGGGGGAGTAGACAGGTGGTGGGTGCCTCCCCGCAGACGCCAACAGGTCAGCAACATCCTTGAACAAGGGTGCCGGTGAGGTAGTACTTGTTCCTTGCGCAGAGCTCAAAATCGTTGCGATTTCGGTCAAAGTAGTGGCTGGGAAATAAAGCCGGAAGGTGGTTGGGTTTCGCGGTAGCGGAGCGCATCGGCGACCAGCGAGAAAGCAGGTGAGGGCTGGCGTCGGCTCGGATAATAGAGATAGTAGCCGGGAAACGGATCGCACCAGTCCTCAAGCACGCTGACCAGTCGCCCTTCATCGATGTGTGGGGCGAACTCGTCCCGGGGCAGGTAGGCGACGCCCAATCCTGCGAGCGCAGCGTCGACGATGTGGGGCGACGTGTTGAAGATCAGTTGTCCGTCCACGCGGACGTTCTGCTGCCGGCTGCGCTTCTGGAAGTCCCAGACGTAGAGACCACCGCCGGACTGTGGGCGCATGTTGATGCATGTGTGGTCCAGGAGGTCCCGTGGCACCTTCGGAATCGGACGGGATGCGAAATAGTCGGGAGACGCGACCGCCGCCATGTGCAATGGCGGGCCGATGGGAATGGCGATCATGTCCTTGTCGATCGCCTCGCCGAGGCGGACGCCCGCGTCGAAGCGGTCAGCCACGATGTCGCGGAAGCCATAGTTGACGTTGAACTCGACATGGACGTCGGGGTACTGCTTCAACAGCGGTGCCAGCTTCGGCAACAGGGTGGTGCGCAGCACGTGGTCGCCGCAGGTGATGCGTACCGTGCCGGCGGGCTTGTCGCGCAGTTCCGTCAGGGCATCCAGTTCCCGTTCGATCTCGTCAATGCGGGAGCCGATCACATTCATCAGCCGCTCTCCTGCTGGTGTCGGAGAGACGCTGCGGGTGGTGCGTGTCAGCAGACGGATCCGCAGCCGGGCCTCCAGGCCGCTGATCGCCTGACTTAGAGCCGATTGCGTTACGCCTAGCTGGGCTGCGGCCCGTGTGAAGCTGCCCTCGCGGGCCACGGCGACGAAGGACAGCAAATCGTTGAGGTTGCGCCTGACCATGCAGCCAGTGTCTCACCAAAGATAAATTAATAAAACTAATAACCTCTTTAAGTTTTCATTAGCTAGTCGCATGGGGAGAACGCGAGGATGATGTGGTGGCGGTCATGGCCCGGCGTGGGCGTGCACGGTGCGCACCGCGCGGGCCGCGCCCTGAACCGCCATCTGTAGCAACCGTCTGCCCGCCAAGGAGTCCTCATCATGACCACGACCTTCAAGACGAACGACATCGCCGCGCCGGGCAGCCTGGATAGTGGTCGTCGCACCCTGCTGAAGATCACCGCCGCGGGCATCGGCGCCATCGTTTCCGGTCAGGCTTCGGCCCAAGCCCAGGCGCGGCCAGTGACGCTCACCGATACGTGGGACAAGGTGTTTCCCAGGAGCAGCAAGGTGGACCACCGGAAGATCACCTTCATGAACCGCTACGGCATTACCCTGGCCGGCGACCTGTACCAGCCCAGGAACGCCAGTGGCCAGCTTGCCGCACTGGCCGTCTGCGGCCCGTTCGGAGCGGTCAAGGAGCAGTCCTCGGGTCTGTACGCGCAGACCCTGGCCGAGCATGGCTTCATCACGCTGGCCTTTGATCCGTCCTACACCGGCGAGAGCAGCGGCGAGCCGCGCAACGTCGCATCGCCGGACATCAGCATCGAGGACTTCAGTGCGGCGGTGGATTGCCTCGGCGTGTTGCCGAACGTGGACCGCGAACGCCTTGGCATCATCGGTATCTGCGGCTGGGGCGGCATGGCACTGAGCGCTGCGGCCGTGGACAAGCGCATCAAGGCCGTCGTCGCCAGCACCATGTACGACATGACCCGCGTCATGTCCAAGGGCTACAACGACAGCGTGACCCTGGAACAGCGCACGCAGACGCTGGAGCAATTGAGCCAGCAGCGCTGGAAGGACGCCGAGGCCGGCAAGCCCGCTTACCAGCCACCCTACAACGAGCTGAAGGGTGGCGAGGCGCCTTTCCTGGTCGAATACCACGACTACTACATGACGCCGCGCGGCTACCACGCGCGTGCCGTCAATTCCGGCAACGCCTGGACGGTCACCACGCCATTTCCGTTCATGAACATGCCGATCCTCGATTACATCAAGGAGATTTCGCCGCGGCCGATGCTGCTGGTCCACGGCGAGAAAGCGCATTCGCGCTACTTCAGCGAGACGGCTTACGCGATGGCGGCCGAGCCGAAGGAACTGGTGATCGTTCCCGGCGCCGTCCACGTAGACCTGTACGACCAGATGGACAAGATACCGTTTGACAAGCTGGCTGCGTTCTTCCAGAAGACCCTGCCAGCGTCGACGTAAAGTCGCTGGCCACTGCGGCGCGCTCCTTGTTCTGCATCCCCGATCACGCACGCCCCAGTGGATGGTGCGGCGTCTCCTGTTGAGCCAGAAGAAAAGCATCCCATGACGACCACCGCCATCGACGCCCTCAAAGGCACCGGTACCCCCGGCGATTCCCGGGAGACGCCGGCCTCCTGGAGCGGCGTATTCGCCATGTCGGTCTGCGCCTTCGCGCTGATTGCCTCGGAATTCCTGCCCGTCAGCCTGCTGACGCCCATGGCCAGGGACCTGCATGTCACCGAAGGCATGACCGGCCAGGGCATCACCATCTCCGGCGCGTTCGCGGTGCTCACCAGCCTGTTCATTCCGGCGCTGGCCGGCAGCCTGAACCGCAAGACCCTGCTGCTGGGCCTGACGCTGGCAATGGGCGTATCCGGCGCCATCGTCGCACTGGCACCCAACTATTTCATCTACATGATGGGCCGGGCACTTATCGGCGTGGTCGTCGGCGGCTTCTGGTCCATGTCGGCGGCCACGGCCATCCGCATGGTGCCCACGCGCGACGTACCGCGTGCGTTGGCTATCGTCAACGGCGGCAATGCCGTCGCCACGGTGGTGGCCGCGCCGATGGGCGCGTACCTGGGCAATGTGATCGGCTGGCGCGGCGCGTTCCTGTGCCTGGTGCCAGTGTCGATGATTGCACTGGCCTGGCAGTGGAAGACGCTGCCGTCGATGTCCGCGGCGCCACGTGCGTCCGGTATCGGCAACGCGTTCAAGGTGTTCATCCTGTTCAAGCATCCGGGTGTCGCAACAGGCATGTTGGCCAGCAGCCTGCTGTTCATGGGGCAGTTCGGCTTGTTCACCTACGTACGACCGTTCCTGGAAACCGTCACGAAGGTGGACGGTGCGACGATTCCGCTGGTCCTGTTCGTGCTGGGTGCAGCTGGCTTGATCGGGACGTTGCTCATCGGTCGCCTCCTGCAGCGCGGCTTCTACCAGACGCTGATCGTCATCCCTGTACTTATGGCGGCCACGGCACTTGCTTTGATCGCTTTCGGCAGCTCGGTGGCCATCGTCATCGCGCTGCTCGCGCTCTGGGGACTGGCCGGCACCTCCGCGCCTGTGGGCTGGTGGGCATG
>JAFAFF010000279.1 GCA_023423605.1 Pseudomonadota bacterium | reverse complement strand
ACACCCAGGACATGGACGTGCTTTCGGCGCAGGTCGATGCCCTGCTCGACACCCAACCCCTGTGGGGCTACCTGATCGACGGCCACGGCCTGTACGCCTGGGGCCGCGACATGCCCGAAGCACGCCGGCACCTGGAAGCCTTCGAATTCCTGCTCCAGTGCGAACTGGAACTGCGCAAACTCCGCAGCTGAAAACCCGTAATCCCCCAGCCCAGGAGCCCCCTTGTTGTTCAAGGGGGCGCGCCGAAGGCGGGGGGATAAGGTGGAATGCGCGGGCAACCCGGCTCGCCCTCGAGCCGGGTTGCCGGGCAGAGCCCGGCACTACTACCCTGTCTGTCCCCACACCGTTCAAGCCGCCGCCATGAGCCGACTGCGCCTCTACAACGACACCGCTCCCGACACCCCGCTGCTGGATACCCAGGACGGCGACATCATTGCTGCCGAGCTGCGGAAGATCGGCGTCACCTTCGAACGCTGGCAGGCCAGCCAGCCGGTCGCACCGGGCGCCAGCCAGGATGAAGTGTTCGCGGCCTACCGCGCGGACATCGATCGCCTGGTCGCCGAACGTGGCTTCAAGAGCGTGGACGTGGCCTCCATCGCACCGGACAACCCCAATCGCGCCGAACTGCGGAAGAAGTTCCTCGACGAACACTTCCACAAGGAAGACGAAGTGCGCTTCTTCGTCGCCGGCTCCGGCCTGTTCACGCTGCACGTGGGCGACAAGGTCTACGAAATCGAGTGCGTCAAGGACGACCTGATCGCGGTCCCGGACGGTGTCACCCACTGGTTCGACATGGGCGACGAGCCCAGTTTCGTGGCCATCCGCTTCTTCACCGAAGCCGATGGCTGGGTCGGCCACTTCACCGGCACCGACATCGCACAGAAATTTCCCCGTTACGTCCCCACCAAGGCCTCCTGATCCATGCAGCCGCGCGTCATCCTCACCGATATCGAAGGCACCACCAGCAGCATCTCGTTCGTCAAGAACGTGCTGTTCCCGTATGCCCGCCGTGCGCTGCCGCGCTTCATCGCCGAACACGGCCAGGAGCCGGAAGTGCGCCGCTGGCTTGATGCGGTGGCCACCGAGATCGGCGGCGCCTGCCAGGACAGCCTGGTCGCCGAGACCCTGCAGGGCTGGATCGACCAGGACCGCAAGCACACGGCGCTGAAGGCGCTGCAGGGCATGATCTGGGCCGAAGGCTACCAGCGTGGCGATTACACTGCGCACTTCTACCCCGAGGTTGCCGCGGTGCTGTCGGGCTGGCATGCGTCCGGGCTGAAGCTGTACGTTTATTCGTCAGGCTCGGTGCCGGCGCAGAAGCTGTTTTTCGGCTTCAGCGATGCCGGCGACCTGACCCAGCTGGTGTCCGGCTGGTTCGATACCGAGATTGGCGGCAAGCGCGAGGCCGACAGCTACCGCCGCATCGTCCAGGACATCGGCGTGGCCGCGGGCGAGATCCTGTTTCTTTCCGACGTGGTCGAAGAACTGGATGCCGCCCGTGAAGCGGGCCTGCAGACCCGTCTGCTTGACCGTCTGGACGATTACCCGTTGCCGCGCACCGGCGAAGCCGCCCACGGCCACGAACGCGTGGAAAATTTCCAGCAGATCGCCATCTGAGCGACCGCCACCACCACGATGGTCTCGTAGAGCCGGGCTCTGCCCGGCTGACACCACACCGCGCAGCGGGGCAGAGCCCCGCTCTACAGGGTGCGTATGCGCAGTGCGGTGCGCAGTTCGGTGGGCGTTGCACTGCTGTGCAGGCGCACCACGCGCCGCTCGCCCGGCAGCAGATCCAGGAAATTGTCGTCCAGCGCGACGTCCAATCCCTCGAAATCGATCCAGGCAGCACGCACCAGGCCGCGGGCCTGCAGCACCAGCTGCGCACCCCCAGCGTCCGCCTGCACATCAGCATCCAGCTGATCCGCTGCAAGCGCCAGTCCGCGTGCTTCCACGAACTGCACGATTCCACGCGATACCACCTGCCCCTGCTGCAGCAGTTCGGCCACCGCCACCGTGCGTGATGGATCGGCATCGCCGAGCAGCCGCGCATCGCTGAAACGTCCCACCTCGACAGCCGTGCGCGCCGCCAGCACCAGCGCCTGCTGTTGTTCGCCCAGCACGTGCCCCTGCAGGTCCATCACCCGCAACCGCCATTGCACCTGCTGCGCATGCGGCAAGTCGTTGAGCAGGCTGACCTGCGTCACTCCGCCATCGCGCAACGCCGCCACGGCCAGATCGGCAAAGAACCGCCGCGCATTGAAATGCAGCGGTTTCCAGTTGCCGTCATGGTCCAGGCTCGACCAGGAAGCGCCCGGCCAGACATCGTTGAGCTGCCAGTACAGCGAACCCATGGTGTACGGCCGCGATGCCCGATGATGCAGTGCGGCCAGCGCGATGCCTTCGGCC
Source organism: Pseudomonadota bacterium (assembly GCA_023423605.1). Classification (GTDB taxonomy): domain Bacteria; phylum Pseudomonadota; class Gammaproteobacteria; order Xanthomonadales; family Xanthomonadaceae; genus Stenotrophomonas. Next base: position 299 of record JAFAFF010000279.1, on the reverse strand, counting down.
TGCATCACCTGCCCCAGGTACAGGAACTGCGCGAAGTCGTCCGGTTCGCCGTAGCCCTGGCGGATGTAATGCAGCAGCCGCTCGTTGCCCTGCCCTGCCATGAACTTCTGGTGCGCACGGATCACCGGACGGTCGATCCCCTGCTCATCACGCGGTGCGATACGGTCCACCATCGCCTGCGAAGGCCACGACTGCAGTCCGTATTCGGACATGAAGCGCGGTGTCTCGCGCAGGTAGGCCGTCACCGGCAGCGCCGGATTGCCCCACACCTCCCAGTAATGCTTGTCGCCGCGCCGGGA
>JAFAFF010000191.1 GCA_023423605.1 Pseudomonadota bacterium | reverse complement strand
CCGCCGTACTGGCCTTCAACGTGGAAGTGCGCGACCGCAACCACCTGGCCGAAGTGATGCGCCGCCTGCGTCGCCTGTCCGTGGTGCAATCCGTCCGCAGGCAATAGCGGCGGGCGCTCCCCGGCCGCCTCTGGTCTGGCGGGTGGATGATGGGATGGGGATGGCTGGATGGCTGACAGGTGGCTGTTGGGGGGAGCTGGTGGGTGACGACAGTTGGTCGTCACGCTGTGGCCTGTCAGCAAAGGCGTGACGACCAACGGTCGTCACCCATCATGCAGCCAGCGGTTGTCCTCCATCATGTAGCCAGAGGTTGCCCTCCACCATGTAGCCAGAGGTTGTGCCCCACCGCGGATGGCGCCCGGTACAATCGGGGTTCTGAATTCCATGAACCACGGAGCATTCCATGAGCCGCCAGATCATCAACACCGAAAAGGCCCCCGCTGCCATCGGTCCCTATTCGCAGGCCGTGCGCGCCGGCAATACGGTGTACTTCTCCGGGCAGATTCCGCTGGATCCGGCCACCGGTGACATCGTCGGTGCCGGTGACGTTGAAGCCCAGGCACGCCGCGCCTTCGACAACCTCAAGGCCGTTGCCGAAGCCGCCGGCGGTTCGCTGGACCAGATCGTGCGCCTGGGCCTGTATCTGACCGACCTGGGCGAATTCGCCAAGGTCAACGCTGTCATGCAGGACTACTTCAAGGCGCCGTTCCCGGCCCGCTCCACCATCGAAGTGTCCGGCCTGCCGAAGGCCGCCAACTTCGAGGTCGATGCGGTGATGGTCATCGACTGACCTCCGCGTGGCACGCAAGGCGGCGGTCACTCCGGCACTGTCACCGTCCGGCGAGGCATCCCTGGCGATGCTCGCCGGCGTGGGCCCGGCCGTGGCCGCCAAACTGCAGGCGCGTGGCCTGGCCACCCTGCAGGATCTCTGGCTGCACCTGCCGCTGCGCTATGAAGACCGCACCCGGCTGACCCTCATCGAGGACCTGCGCAGCGGCGTGCCGGCGCAGGTGGAAGGGCGCGTGGTGGCGGTGGAGCGTGGCATGCGTTACCGGCCCATGCTCAAGGTCGCCATCGAGGACGAAGGGCGTGGCACGCTGGTGCTGCGCTTCTTCCATTTCCGCCAGCAACAGGTGGCGCAGTTCGCGGTGGGCAACCGGCTGCGTTGTTTCGGTACGCCCCGGCCGGGCCAGCCGGGGCTGGAAATCGTCCACCCCAGCTACCAGGTGCTTGGCCGGCATGAGGAGGTCGCGCTCGGTGATCGCCTCGACCCGGTATATCCCGCCGTCGAAGGCGTCGGCCCGATGACGATGCGCAAGCTGATCGGCCAGGCGCTGGACCGGTTACCGGAAGAATCCACGCTGGAACTGCTGCCGCCGGCCTGGCTCGATGGCTTGGCGTTGCCGTCGTTGCGCAGCGCCCTGTTGACCGTGCACCGTCCGCCAGCGGATGCCGATCTGTCCGCCCTGGCCACTGGCATCCACCCCGCACAACGGCGGTTGGCGCTGGAAGAACTGCTGGCCCACCACCTGAGCCTGCGTCGCCAGCGCATCGCGCTGCAGGCGCACCATGCACCGCCGCTGGCCGGCCGTGGGCGGCTGGCCAGCGCACTGCTGAAGCAGCTGCCGTTCACGCTTACCGGTGCGCAGCAGCGGGTGTTCAAGCAGATCCGCGACGATCTGGCGCGGCCCAGCCCGATGCTGCGACTGGTGCAGGGCGACGTGGGATCGGGCAAGACGGTGGTGGCCGCGCTGGCCGCCATGCTCGCGGTGGAGCAGGGCAAACAGGTGGCGTTGGCGGCGCCGACCGAGCTGCTGGCCGAGCAGCATCTGAACAATCTGCGCGCCTGGCTGGAACCGCTGGGCGTGCGCGTGGCCTGGCTGGCGGGCAAGGTCACCGGCAAGGCCCGCGCCAGAGTGCTGGAGCAGGTGGCCAATGGCGAAGCGCAGGTGGTGGTCGGCACCCATGCGCTGATGCAGGAATCGGTTCTTTTCCACGACCTGGCCCTGGCCATCGTCGATGAACAGCACCGCTTCGGCGTGCACCAGCGTCTGGCGCTGCGCGACAAGGGAGCCGGTGGCAACAGCGTGCCGCACCAGTTGGTGATGACGGCCACGCCGATTCCGCGCACGCTGGCGATGTCCGAGTATGCGGATCTGGATGTGTCGGCCATCGACGAGCTGCCTCCGGGGCGCACGCCGGTGCAGACGGTGGCGCTCAACGCCGACCGTCGCCCTGAACTCATCGAGCGCATCGCCCTGGCATGTGGCGAGGGGCGGCAGGTGTACTGGGTATGCACGCTGATTGAAGAGAGCGAGGAGCTGGATGCCACGCCGGCGCAGGCGACGTTCGAATCGCTGCAGGCGCTGCTGCCCGGCGTACGGGTAGGGTTGGTGCACGGCCGCCTGAAGGCCGCGGAAAAGCTGGCGACGATGGTGGCCTTCAAGGCCGGCCAGATCGATCTGCTGGTGGCCACCACGGTGATTGAAGTCGGCGTGGACGTGCCCAACGCTTCGCTGATGGTGATCGAGAACGCCGAGCGTCTGGGCCTGGCGCAACTGCACCAGTTGCGCGGGCGGGTGGGGCGGGGCAGTGCGGTATCGCGCTGCATGCTGCTGTACCAGGGGCCGTTGTCGAACATGGCGCGTGAACGCCTGCAGACCATGCGTGAAACAAACGATGGTTTCGTCATCGCCGAGAAGGATCTGGAACTGCGTGGGCCCGGTGAGCTGCTGGGCACACGGCAGACCGGCCTGGCCGGCTTCCGCATCGCCGACCTGGCCCGCGATGCGGCCTTGCTGCCGCAGGTGCACGCGCTGGCCGAACGCCTGCTGGCCGAGCAACCGGCTCTGGCCGATCGCGTGGTGCAGCGCTGGATCGGCACCGCCGTGCGCTATGCCGCCGCCTGAGTAGAGCGGGGCTCTGCCCCGCTGCGCGTTGCTCCATCAGCCGGGCAGAGCCCGGCTCTACTTCCGCCGCGCGGCATGGCATCAGTCGGGTGGCGGGGCTCTGTGCCGCTGCGCGATACACCATCAGCCGGGCAGAGCCCGGCTCTACTTCCGTCGCGCGGCATGGCATCAGTCGGGTAGAGCGGGGCTCTGCCCCGCTGCGCGATACACCATCGGCCGGGCAGAGCCCGGCTCTACGCGCGGTGTGGTCTTGCAACGGTCATCATCCCGGTCCACACTTCGTTGCCGCTCAGAAGACGGCAATGATGACCAACAAGATCCCGCTGTTGATCGACACCGACCCCGGTGTGGACGACGCCCTGGCCCTGCTGA
>JAFAFF010000184.1 GCA_023423605.1 Pseudomonadota bacterium | reverse complement strand
GGGCACAGGAACACAGCCGCTGGCCGCTGACCGAACTGCCCCTGCATGACCAGTTGCTGCCCCTGCTGCAGGCATTGTCCGCGGAAGGTTCCAGCCAGCAGCTGCAGCGCAGCTTCGACCGCCAGCTGGCCGGCCAGGCGGCGGCGGTACGCCAGGCGGCGCAGTCGATGGGACTGTTCGGGGTGCAGTACCTGCGCCATCAGGCGATCTACACGCCCAGCCAGCAGGCGCATTACATCCAGGTGGTGGAAACCCTGGCGGCATGGGCCGGCGGCGCGCCGCTGAGCGACCGTGCGCGCGCACGCGCCAGCATCGCCGCGCTGGTCGGGGCGGCCCGGACAGCGGGAATCGTCGATGACGCCCAGCTGGCCGAGGCGGGCATGGTGCCCAGCCTGGGCCAGCTGGGACCGTTCATCGGCACCCTGAAGACGGTGTTGGCCAGCTATGGGCTGGACCTGGATGCCTCGCTGCGCGGGGTGACCGGCGAGGTGCTGTCGCTGCAGGGCGACAACGCCCTGGTGGGCCTGCAGTATCCGCTGGCCGGAAAGACCATCACCCTGCAGATTCCGCTGACCCGTCGCGACGGGCATTGGTATCTCACCCGCACGCTGGCCGATACCGACGCATTGCTGCGTGGCGCGCAGGCCGCATCGGCGACGGTTTCCGGGCTGCCCACGGACGCAGGGGACGCAGCGGACCCCCGGGCTAAGCCATAATGGCGCCGATGCCGAAACAGAATCCGCTGCCGTTTCCCGGCGAACAATCCGAGCAGACCCCCGCCGATGCGGCGATGGAGTCCCCGAAATCCCTCGACGGCGCCGTGCCGCCGCCGGTGGCCGCGCGCGCCGCGCCCGGCCGACGGCCATGGTGGGCGCGCCTGCTGGGCCGTCTGGCCGAGCCGTGGCTGTCGCTGGACATCGAGCCGGAGGACCCGGGCCAGTACAACGATGGCCGTCCGGTCATCTATGTGCTGGAAGACTATGGACTGTCCAACGCGCTGATCCTGGACAAGGCCTGCCGCGAGGCAGGCCTGCCTTCGCCGCTGGTCCCGCTGCCCGGCGACCCCACTGGCCGCCGCCGCGCCTATGTGGCGCTTTCGCGACGCAGTTCCAGCAATTCCATCATTCCCGAACAGCGCGGTGCCAGGACCCATTCGGATTCGCTGGCCAAGGTGCTGCAGGCACACCGTGCGCGGGGTGACCTGGACGTGCACCTGGTGCCGGTGTCGATCTTCGTCGGCCGCGCGCCGGACAAGCAGAGCGGCTGGTTCGCCGTGCTGTTTTCGGAAAACTGGGCGCTGGTGGGACGTTTCCGGCGCCTGTTGGCGGTGCTCCTGAACGGACGCAGCACGATCGTCCGGTTCGCGCCGCCGATCTCGCTGCGTTCCACCGTGGACGAGGGGCTGGATCCGGAACGCACCGTGCGCAAGCTGCAGCGCGTGCTGCGTACGCATTTCCGGCGCATCCGCGAAGCGGTGATCGGGCCGGACCTGTCCACCCGTCGCCTGCTGGTGGACAAGGTGCTGGACGCGGACACCGTGCGCGAGGCAATTGCCGCGCAGGCACGCCGCGACAACAGCAAGCCGGCCGACGCCTGGCGCAAGGCACACGCCTATGCGTGGGAAGTGGCCGCCGATTACTCCAGCCCGGTGGTGCGCTCGGCCAGCTTCATGCTGAGCCACGTATGGAACCGCATCTACGCCGGCGTGCTGGTCCATCACCTGGACAAGTTCAAGGCTGCCGCGCCGGGCCATGAAGTGGTCTACGTGCCCAGCCACCGCAGCCACATGGACTACCTGCTGCTGTCCTACCTGCTGTATGACCGCGGCATCGTGCCGCCGCACATCGTGGCTGGCATCAACCTCAACCTGCCAGTGGTCGGCACGCTGCTGCGCAAGGGCGGTGCGTTCTTCATCCGCCGCTCCATCCGCGGCAATGCGCTGTATTCGGCGGTGCTCAGCGAGTACGTCGCGCAACTGGTGGCTGGCGGTTACTCCATCGAATATTTCGTCGAAGGGGGACGCTCGCGCACCGGGCGCCTGCTGCAGCCCAAGGGCGGCATGATCTCGATGACCCTGCGCGCCTTCCTGCGCCAGCCGCGCAAGCCGGTGCTTTTCCAGCCGATCTACATTGGTTATGAGAAGCTGATGGAAGGTGGCAGCTACCTGGATGAACTGTCCGGACGGCCGAAGGAAAAGGAATCCATATGGCAGCTGCTGTGGGGCATCCCCAAGGTGCTCAAGCAGAACTTCGGCCAGGTGGTGGTGAACTTCGGCGAGCCCATCGCACTGAACGATGTGCTGGCCGAGAAGGCACCGGAATGGGACGGCCAGGCAGTGGCCGAGGATGAAAAACCGGCCTGGCTTTCGACCACGGTGGATACGCTGGCCAATTCCATCCAGGTGCGCATCAACGCCGCGGCCGACGTCAATCCGATCAACCTGATCGCGCTGGCGCTGCTGTCCACGCCCAAGCACGCCATGGGCGAGGCCGACCTCACCGCGCAGATCCAGCTGTGCAAGATGTTGCTGGAGGAAATGCCGTATTCCGGACGGGTGACGGTGACGCCGCATTCACCCGAACGCATCATCGCCCATGCCGAGGACATCAATGTACTGACGCGCGTGAAGCATCCGCTCGGCGATGTGCTCAGCGTCAGCGGCGACACTGCCGTGCTGCTGAGTTATTTCCGCAACAACGTGCTGCATCTGTTCACCGCATCGTCGTGGGTGGCGTGCTGTTTCCAGAACAACCGGCGCATGGGCCGCGCCGGGCTGGTGCGGCTGGGACGCATCGTCTATCCGTTCCTGCAGGCCGAACTGTTCCTGCCGTGGAGCGAAGACGAGTTCGCGCAGCGCATCGAACAGACCATCGACCTGTTCATCCGCGAAGGGCTGCTGCAGCAGGTCGGCGAGGATGAGGGCGGGGTGCTGGCACGCAACACCGGGCAGACCGACGAAGTGTTCCGCCTGCGGGCGATCGGCCATTCGTTGCAGCAGGCCTTCGAGCGTTACTACATCACCATTTCCGTGCTGGTGAAGAACGGCCCCGGCACGCTGGGTGCGGCCGAACTGGAAAGCCTGTGCCAGCAGGCTGCGCAGAGGTTGAGCCTGTTGTACGCACCGGCCGCGCCGGAGTTCTTCGACAAGACACTGTTCCGCGGCTTCATCCAGAAGCTGCGCGAGCTGCGCCTGGTATGGCCGGATGAGAACAGCAAGCTGGTGTTCGACGATCGCCTGGACGCGTGGGCCAAGGATGCCAAGTTCATCCTGGGACGCGAGCTGCGCCACACCATCGAACGGGTGAGCCCCGAAGCGGCCAGGTCGGAAGAGGCGGCGCCGCAGGATTGAGCGCGGCGGGGTGGCCGGTATTACGTGCCCTTGCGGACCGGTGTTGCCTTTACGCCGGTTCGTCGGGGATCTGCAGGCTCTCCAGCCGTGCGATGCAGTCCTTCAGCTGCAGCCGGCGTTTCTTCAGGCGCTTGGATTCCAGGTCGTCATCGCCGTTGGCGGCCATCCGGGTGATGCGTTCATCCAGGGCGCGATGCTCCGCGCGCAGTGCCAGCAGGCGTTCGACGATCTCGGCAGGCGAATAGGTGTCCACCTGCCGAGCATACACAGCCGCGATGACCGCCGGGAGAACCTGCCGCGCCGAGGGTGCCGGCGGTGGCGACCGAGCCGGTAGAATGGGCGGATGAGCGCCGTCGTTCCCCTGCCCGATCCGCTGCCGCGTGCCGCCCGCGCACCCGCAGGCGACTGCGTGCAGGAGACCCGGGTCCGGCGCCTGCGCCGCCAGGTCGGCCAGGCCATCGCCGATTACCGGATGATCGAAGCCGGTGACAAGGTGATGGTCTGCCTGTCCGGCGGCAAGGACAGTTACACCCTGCTGGACATGCTGCTGCACCTGCGCAGGAAGGCGCCGGTGCCGTTCGAACTGGTGGCGGTCAACCTGGACCAGAAGCAGCCGGGCTTCCCGGCGCATGTGCTGCCGGACTACCTGGCCGGGCTCGGGGTGCCGTACCAGATCATCGAGCAGGACACCTATTCGGTGGTCACCCGGGTGATTCCCGAGGGGGGCACGCTGTGTTCGCTGTGTTCCCGCCTGCGTCGCGGCGCCCTGTACCGGCATGCCGAACGCCATGGTTTCACCAAGATCGCGCTGGGCCACCATCGTGACGACATGGTGGCGACCTTCTTCATGAACCTGTTCCACCACGCCCGGTTGTCGGGCATGCCGCCGAAGCTGCGCAGCGATGATGGCCGGCACGTGGTGATCCGCCCGCTGGCCTATGTGCGCGAACAGGACATCGCTGCCCATGCGCAGGCGCGACGCTTCCCGATCATTCCCTGCACCCTGTGCGGCAGCCAGCCCAACCTGCAGCGCGCCCAGGTGGGCAGGATGCTGGCGCAGTGGGACCGCGAGCATCCGGGGCGGGTCGACCAGATCGCCCGTGCCATGGCCAACGTCGAGCCTTCGCAGCTGGCCGATCCGCAGCTGTTCGATTTCCTTTCGCTGGCCCGCGATCCCGTCGCGGCCTCCCATGTTTCCCCATCGCCGGCCGGTATCGCATCGCCGCCTGGCGCAGCCCCTGAGACGGCCGCCGGTCACGCTGGCGCGTCTTCGCCCTCTTCTGCCCCTGGAAATCCATGTTCTTTCGCAACCTGACCTTCTTCCGTTTCCCGACCGCCACCGATTTCTCCGAAGTGGATACCCTGTTGCCGAACGCGCTGCTCAAGCCGGTCGGTCCGCTGGAAATGAGTTCGCGTGGTTTCATTTCACCGTTCGGCCGCGAAGAGAAGGAACAGTTCTCGCACCGCATCGGCGAGCACCTGTGGCTGACCGTCGGCGGCGAGGACAAGCTGCTGCCGGGCGCGGTGGTCAACGACCTGCTGGAACGCAAGCTGGAAGAGATCGAATCCAACGAAGGCCGCCGCCCGGGTGGCCGCGAGCGCAAGCGGATGAAGGACGACCTGCTGCATGAACTGCTGCCGCGGGCTTTCGTGAAGAACACGCGCAACGATGCCTTCCTGGACCTCACGCACGGATATGTGGCGGTGGATTGTTCCAGCCGCAAGACCGCCGAATACTTCATGTCCGACATCCGCGGGCTGCTGGGCAGCTTCCCGGCGATGCCGCTGAATGCCGAAGTGGCGCCGCGCTCCATCCTGACCGGCTGGATCGCCGGCGAGCCGCTGCCGACCGGGCTGAGCCTGGGCGAGGAGTGCGAGATGAAGGACCCTGTCGAGGGCGGCGCAGTGGTCAAGTGCCAGCACCAGGAACTGCGCTGCGACGAGATCGACAAGCACCTGGACGCCGGCAAGCAGGTGAC
>JAFAFF010000175.1 GCA_023423605.1 Pseudomonadota bacterium | reverse complement strand
GCCGCACCCACCAGCCACGGCATGAAGCTTGCGTTTTCCACCGGGTCCCAGAACCACCAGCCGCCCCAGCCGAGCTCGTAATACGCCCACCAGCTGCCCAGCGCGATGCCCACGGTGAGGAATGCCCAGGCAACGTTCGTCCACGGCCGCGTCCAGCGCACCCAGCGTGTGTCCAGGCGGCCATCGAGCAGCGCCGCGATGGCAAAGGCGAACGGCACCGAGAACCCTACGTAGCCCAGGTACAGCATCGGCGGGTGGATGATCAGGCCCGGGTCCTGCAGCAGCGGGTTGAGGTCGCGGCCTTCCAGTGGCGCCGGCAGCAGGCGTGCGAACGGGTTGGACGTGAAGATCAGGAAGGCCAGGAAGCCGACGCTGACCAGGCCCATCACGCCCAGCACGCGGGCCTGCACGGTATCCGGCAGCCGACGCGAACCCAGCGCCACCGCACCGGTCCATGCCGCCAGCACCAGCGCCCACAGCAGCAGCGAGCCCTCGTGCGCGCCCCACACCGCCGACCATCGGTACACCATGGGCAACAGCGTGTTGGAATTTTCGGCCACATAACGCACCGAAAAATCCTGCAGCACGAATGCGGCGGTGAGCACGCCGAAGGCGCCGGCCACCAGCAGCAGCTGCGCCAGCGCCGCCGGCCGCGCCACCTGCATCCAGCTGGCGATGCCGCGATGCGCGCCCAGCAGGGGCAGGCCGGCCTGCAGCATCGCGGCCAGCAATGCGGTCAGCAGCAGGATCTGTCCCAGTTCGGGCAGCACTCAATGCGCCTCCGGCGCCGGCACGGGCACATCGTGCTTGGCGTGCGCCTTGCCCATCTTGTCGGCCACTTCGCGTGGCATGTAGGTTTCATCGTGCTTGGCCAGCACCTCTTCGGCGATGAAGCGGTCGTCCTGCAGGTGTCCGGTGACGACCACCGCCTGGCCTTCGCGGAACAGGTCCGGGAGGATCTGCTCGCTGCGCACCTCCAGCTGCGCATCGCCATCGGTGACCGTGAAATACGCGACCAGCGAGCCGGGTTCACGGCGCAGCGAATCGCGGGCGACCATTCCGCCCAGGCGGAACCGCTGCGCCTGGCCGGCATCGCCGCGCAGCACTTCGGCGGGGGTGTACAGGTACGCCACGTTGCGCTGCAGCGCCATCGCCACCAGCGTGGTGACCAGCGCCGATGCCGCCACCAGCAGCACCACCCAGAGCAGACGTCGGCGACGCTGAGGATTCATCGTTCCAGCTCCATGTCCGCCAGGGGAGCATGGCTTGCCGTCCTGCGTGCGGCCTGGCGTTGCCGGCGCTCGCGTACCGTGCGCAAGGCCCAGCGCAGGCGCAGGTGCGAACCCAGCGCGTCCACCGCCAGCACCAGCACGAACACCGCGTAGGCGGCCACCACGTAGCCCAGATAGCTCATGCGTCCTCCTGGAACCGCCGCTGCACCCAGTCCTTTCCGGCCTCGCGCTGCAGGTTGTCGGAGCGCGCCTTGGCCAGCAGCGAACCGGCAAACCACAGCTTGGTGGCGATCACCATCAGCCACAGCGGCAGCTGCATGCTGGCGTCCAGCGTACTCTGCCCGAGCAGGCGGATGGTCTGGCCCTGGTGCAGGCTGCCCCACCAGTCCACCGAATAACGGATGACCGGCAACAGGGCCACGCCGACGATGGCCAGCAGGCCGGCCGCACGCGCCGCGTTGCGACGGTCCTCGATGGCGACGTACAGGCCGATCACGCCCATGTACAGGAACAACAGGATGAGTTCGGTGGTCAGCCGCGGATCCCAGTCCCACCAGGTGCCCCACATCGGCCGCCCCCAGATGCTGCCGGTGAGCAGGGTGATGACGGTGAAGCCGGCGCCGATGGGGGCGCAGGCCATGGCCAGCACTTCGCACAGCTTGATGCGCCATACCAGCGCGATGGCGGCATACAGCGCCATCAGTGCGAACACGAACAGGCTCATCCATGCGCTGGGCACATGCACGAACAGGATGCGGAAACTGTCGCCCTGCTGGTAATCGGCCGGCGCCACGAACAGCGCCTGCCACAGGCCCAGGGCCAGCACCGGCAGTGCGGCCAGATGGAAGACCCGCGACCAGCGGCGTGCGAAGTGGTCGAAGACAGGCGGTGAACCGAGTTGGTGAAACCAGCGGACGATCGGTTGCATGCGGTGGCGGCTATCCCTGGTTCGGTGTGGCTCGGCTCGGTAGCGTTCAGCTCAACGATATGCGCAATGCCGCTGCGGTTGCCAACGGTGCCAGCACCAGCGCCGTCACCAGGCCGGCGGCGAGCAGCAGCAGCGCACCTGACGGATCCTGGCCGCGCGCGGCGGCGGCAACGCTGCCGGCACCGAACACCAGCACCGGCACGTACAGCGGCAGCGAGAGCAGCGCAACGAGGATACCAGAGCGTCGCAGGCCCACCGTCAGTGCCGCCACCACGCCGCCGATCAGGCTCAGCAGGGGCGTTCCCAGCAGTAAAGATGCCAGCAACATCGGCAGCTGGTCATGTGGCAGATGCAGCATTTCGGCCAGCAGCGGACTCATCACGACCAGCGGCAGCGCGGTCGTGGCCCAATGCATTGCCACCCGCACCAGCACCAGCCAGGAAAGCGGCACCGGCGCCAGCAGCCACTGCTCCAGCGAGCCGTCTTCGGCATCGGAACGGAAAAGCGCATCCAGCGCCAGCTGCCCGGCCAGCAGCACCGCCAGCCACAGCACGGCCACCGCGTCCGCGGCCAGCCGCTGCGGATCGCGACCGAGCGCCAGCGCGAACAGCACCACCACCAGCACCGCGAACAGCACCGGCTGCAGCACGTCGCCGCGCCGTCGCCACGCCATGCGCAGATCACGGATGGCCAGTGCACGCGCGGTGCGCCACAGGTTCGGTTCGGTGCCCGGCGCGATCATGCCGCCACCTGCACCTGCAGCTGCAGCTGCCGCGTGCGTACCGGCGGTGCCGCGTAGGCGCCGTGGGTGGTGACCAGTGCCGCGCCGCCACCGCGCAGGTGCGCGGAAATCATCCGGTTGACCAGGGTGATGCCTTCCAGGTCCAGGTTCGCATACGGTTCGTCCAGCAGCCACACCGGCGCCGGCGACAGCCACATGCGCGCCAGCGCCAGCCGGCGCTTCTGCCCGGCCGAAAGATGCCGCACCAGTGTGGCCTCGTGGCCGGCCAGGCCCACCACGGCCAGTGCGTTGCCGGGCATCTGCCGCGCGCGGCGGCCATGCAGGCCGCACAGGAAGTTCAGGTTCTGCAGCGTGTCCAGGTCCGCCTTCAGCGCCGGCAGGTGGCCAAGATAGGCCACGAAGCGCGCGCGCTCGGCGGTGCCGGCGGCGCGGCCGTCGATGCTGACGCGCCCACCGGAAGGACGCAGCAGGCCGGCCAGCACGCGCAGCAGGGTGGTCTTGCCGGCGCCGTTGTCGCCCTGCACCAGCAGTGCCTCGCCGGCATCCACGTGGAAGTCCAGCGGGCCGAACACGGGGTCTTCATCGCGGGTGAAGCTCAGGCCATCGGCGGCCAGCAACGCGGGGGTATCCAAGGGACAGGAATCATCGCAGCGGAAGCGGGCCCCGATTGTATCGGCCCGGTGCGCCGAGCGCGCGTCAGCGCCGTGCCCTGTGCGGGCGCTACCGGGGCGGCCCCGCCATTGCGTACACTGCCAGCCCCCCGTCCGCTGTCCCAGGCCGATGCAACCCAATACCAAGCTGCCCCGGGTGGGCACCACCATCTTCACCGTGATGTCGCAACTTGCCGCCGAACACGGCGCGGTCAATCTTGGCCAGGGCTTTCCGGATTTCAGCGCGCCGCAACGGCTGATCGATGCCACCACGCGGGCGATGGCCGACGGCCTCAACCAGTATCCGCCGATGACCGGCGTTGCGCCGCTGCGCCAGGCCATCGCGCAGAAAGTGCTGGACTGCTACGGCGCGCAGGTGGATGCGGACAGCGAGATCACCGTCACCAGCGGTGCCACCGAAGCGATCTTCAACGCCATCCACGCGGTGGTACGTGCCGGCGAGGAAGTGATCGTGCTGGACCCGGCGTACGACTGCTACGAACCGGCCATCGAACTGGCCGGTGCCACCGCCGTGCACGTGCCGCTGGACCCGCAGACCTTCGCCGTGGACTGGGACCGCGTGCGCGCGGCCATCACGCCGCGCACGCGGCTGCTGATGGTCAACACGCCGCACAACCCGTCCGGCGCGATGTTCGATGACGCGGACATGCAGGCGCTGGCCGACGTGCTGCGCGGCACCGGCATCTATCTCATCTCCGACGAAGTCTACGAGCACATCATCTACGATGGCCGCCGCCACGAATCGGCGTTGCGCCATCCGGAGCTGCGCGAGCG
>JAFAFF010000324.1 GCA_023423605.1 Pseudomonadota bacterium | reverse complement strand
CGCGCGGCATTGCCCACCAGCGCCCCGACCTGTTCCAGATCGTTGTAGTACAGCGGATTGACCAGCGATTCGGACAGGTCGCGCGCAATCGTTTCGGCACGGTTGCGCATGCTGCTGTCGAACAGTTCGTGGATCACCGTGCCGCTGAGCCGTACCATCTCGCGCTGGGCCACGGCCTGGCGGCCCAGCAGCACCGCAAGCAAGGCCAGCACCACCAGCATCGCGCCGCCCATGGCCAGCACGAAGCGCGCCTGCATTCCCGATCCCAGCGGTTTCATTCCACTTCCATCCGTACCCGTCCCAAGCCACGTTTCAAATCATCCAGGCGGCCTTGCATCCGCGCATCCACGCGGTGGAAACCGGATGTACCGAAGAACTGCTGCAGCGCCTGGCGGGCATCCGGATCAGCGGCCGCTTCCAGCAGCACCTGCCGCAGCCGGCCGCGCACGCATGCATCCAGGTCGCTGCGCACCAGCTCCACCGCCCGCGGATAGGGATCGGTGCGCAGGATCACGCGCAGGTTGCGCTTGAAGGCCGGCGGCATGCTCTGCTCGTCGTCCCAGTCCACGCTGCTCACTGCACCCGCATCGACAATGCCCTTGCTGACGAAGGCGGCGATGTTGAACTCGGTGCGCGCGAAAACGTAGCCCACCGTATCGGGCGAAGGCGCGTCCTCGGCGTCCTGCAGGATCACCGGCGTCACGCCACCTTCCAGCAGCGTCATCATCGGCAGCAGGTACGCGCTGGTGGATGCGACGGTCTGCAGGGCCAGCCTGCGGCCACGCAGGTCCTGCAGCTGGCGCACCGGGCTGTCCTGGCGCACGAAGAACACCGTGTGGTAATCACGCACGCCGCTGCGCTCGGTGAGCAGCAGTGGACGCGCGCCGGCGCGCTGCCCGAGCGCCACGGCGGTGCCGTCGGTTTCTGTGACCCAATCGACACGATCACGGCGCAGGTAACTGGCCATCTGCCGCACATCGCGCGCCATCAATACCCGCCCCTCGCGGATGCCGACGTCGCCCATCTTCGATACCACGTAGTCCAGCAGGGGCTGCAACTGGGCATGATGGGCCCGGGGATCATCGCTGATCCGTCCCAGCACCAGCACCGAATGCCTGTCGGCGGCGCTGTCCGGCGCAGGCACGGACGCGGCCACTGCCGTGCCCGCCATCAGCAGCCACGCCAGACCCAGCAGTCCCCACTGCATGCGCCCCAGCCAACCAGTCACATCTTCCCCCTTGGTAATGAGGTGAAGACTAACCGAAAAAATGAGAACTGCGTCAGGCTATTTCGTTCCACGCCCCGCAAGCCGGGCCATGCGCTGTGCGTCGGCGAGGACACCGCGCAGCAGTCGCACCTCCTGTTCGCTGGGCTCGGCACGCAGGAACAGGCGGCGGAGCTTGCGCATCGCCGATTCGGGTGCACGCCCCTTGTGGAAGTCGATCTCGTCCAGCGTCTGGCCCAGCTGCGCGAAGAAGCTCTCCATCTGCTCGTGGCTGGCCGGCAGTTCGCGCTGGCCGGGATCCGCCGTCGCCGACACGGCCTCGCCAAGCAGGCGCATCCTCACTTCATACGCCAGCACCTGGACCGCGGCGGCCAGGTTCAACGAGCTGAAGGCCGGATCGGACGGGATGTGCACGGCGGCATGGCACAGCTGCAGTTCCTCGTTGGTCAGGCCGGTCCGTTCGCGCCCGAACACCACGGCCACCTCGGCGCCCTCGCCCGCCTTGCCGGCCACCCGGGCGGCAGCATCGGCCGGCAGCAGCTCCTCCAGCTGCACGCGGCGGGCGCGCGCGGTACAGCCCAGCACCAGATGGCAATCGGCCACTGCCTCGGCCAGGGTAGCCACCACCGGCGCATCGCCGAGCACGTCCTCGGCCCCGGCGGAGCGGCGGAACGCCTCCTCGTCCAGCGGCCTTTCAGGGGCCACCAGGACCAGCCGGGCCAGGCCCATGGTCTTCAGCGCACGGGCGGCGGCGCCCATGTTGCCGGGGTGCTGGGTGCCGACCAGCACGAAACGGACATGCCGGGCGGCGGCGGGGGAAGCGGGCGATGGATCGGACATGAACGCGGTAGTCGAGCTGGACGGCCTGCAATGGTAAACTGTGCGGCCGGCCACTGCGCCGGGCCTGCTCTTTTCCCCGCCAATCCTTCTTCTGCCCTTACGGGAGCTCACGCCATGCAGAAACCCGCCGTCACCGTCATGGTCAAGGCCGCCCGCCTCGCCGGCAATGTGCTGTTGCGAAACATCAACAAGCTCGAGGCGCTCAACGTGGTGCAGAAGGGCCGCATGGATTACGCCAGCGAAGTGGATGCGGATGCGGAAAAGGTCATCGTCAAGGAACTCAAGCGCGCCTACCCGGAATACGGGGTGATCGGCGAGGAAGGCGGGGTGCAGGGCGCCAACCGCCACATGTGGGTGATCGACCCCCTGGACGGCACCAGCAACTACCTGCGCGGCTTCCCGCACTACTGCGTGTCCATCGCGCTGGTGGAGAACGGCGAGCCGACCGATGCGGTGATCTTCGACCCGCTGCGCAATGAACTGTTCACGGCCAGCCGCGGCGCCGGTGCGGTGCTCAATGACCGTCGCATCCGCGTGGCGGACCGCAAGGACCTGGAAGGCACCATGATCCACACCGGTTTCGCGCCGCGCGAACGCGCGCGTGCCGGCGCGCAGCTGAAGGCGGTGGATACGCTGCTGGTGCAGGCCGAGGACGTGCGTCGCGCCGGCTCGGCGGCGCTGGACCTGGCCTATGTGGCCTGCGGCCGCGCCGATGCGTATTTCGAAGCGGGGGTGAAGTCCTGGGACATCGCCGCGGGCATCCTGCTGGTGCGCGAAGCCGGCGGCAAGGTCTGCGATTTCAAGGGTGCCACGCTGGGCCGCATGGACAGCCGCGGCCCGGAAAACCACCAGGTAGTGGCCGGCAACATCAAGGTCGCGGAATCGCTGCAGAAGGTGCTGGTCAACACCGGCTATGCAGCCGAGTTCGACGCGAAGTTCTGATTCCCGTCGCCGGAATCCCTGCAGCAGAACGGCGCCCTCGGGCGCCGTTCTGCGTTCTACCTTCCCGGAAGGCTGTTCATGAGAGGTGGCCGGCCAGCGGCCGGCACTACCGCCCTTCCGGCAGCCCTCACACCACCGTGGACGCCCGCAGCGCAGCGATGCGCTCTTCCAGCGGCGGGTGGCTCATGAACAGCTTCCTTGCCGTGGAACCGGCGATGCCGAACGCCGCGATCTGGGTGGGCAGCGTGCTCTGGCCATGGTTGACCTTCAGGCGCTCCAGCGCCGCGATCATCTTCTGGCGCCCGGCCAGCTGCGCGCCACCGGCATCGGCACGGAACTCGCGGTGACGGGAGAACCACATCGCGATCATCGTGGCGAAGATACCGAACACCAT
>JAFAFF010000316.1 GCA_023423605.1 Pseudomonadota bacterium | reverse complement strand
CGGCATTGAAGCGGCGCCTGCAGGTGGCCGCCGACGAGATCGACCTGGCCTCGATCTTCACCATCCATGGCTTCTGCACCCGCGTGCTGCGCGAACATGCGCTGGAAAGCGGACACGCCTTCGATCCGCCGGAGCTGCTGGCCAGCGATCGCGAACTGCTGGAGGAGCTGGCCGCCGACCTGTGGCGCGTGCACGCCAACGACCCGGCCACCTTGGAACCGCTGACCTGGCTGTGGTCCAACCCGGATGCGCTGGCCGCCGATCTGCGCGCGCTGCTGGCCTCGCCCCCGTTGCACCCCCGGCCGCAGCCGGTGGCCGGGGCCGACCCGCGCGCGGCCCTGCAGAACGCGGCGGCGGAACTGTCGGCAAGCGTGCGCGAGCATGGCGAGCAGTTCTTCATCGACCTCTGCGAAGCGGTCGACAACAAGTGGATCAACGGCGTGTCCTACAAGCTGGGCTGGCTGCACCCGCTGGGCCGGCAACTGCTGGCCTGGGCCGAGCGGGGCGACGCCAGCGAACTGCTGGCCAGCGAGCGCCTGCCGGCGCTGCTGCCCGATGCGCTGGTGGCCAAGACCAACAGGAAGTTCGTTGACCGCACCCCGGCATCGCCGCTGCAGGCACCGCTGGCCTGCTACGTGGAGCTGCTGGCCCAGCGCGGGCAGTGGCTGCGCGCCACCGCACTGAACTTCCTGCATGCACTGCGCCAGGAAGCCGCGCAGCGCCTGGCCACGCTCAAGCGCACGCGCCGGGTGCAGACCTACGATGACCTGATCGACGGCGTGGCCCACGCGTTGGAGGGCCCGCAGCGGCTGGAGCTGGTGCGCAAGCTGCGCCAGCAGTACCGCATCGCGCTGGTGGACGAATTCCAGGATACCGACGACCGCCAGTGGGGCATCTTCCACACCGTGTTCGGCGATTCGCCGCAGGTGCGCGAACTGGGCCTGGCGCCGGCGCTGTTCCTGATCGGTGACCCGAAGCAGGCGATCTACGGGTTCCGTGGCGGCGACATCCATACTTACCTGAAGGCCAGGCAGGCCGCGCGGCCGGCGCCGCCGCTGGACCAGAACTTCCGCTCGCGGCCAGCGGTGCTGCGCGCGCTGCAGGCGCTGTACGACAACGGCGGCGAAGAGGCGTTCCTGGAAGCGGGCATCGGCTTCGAGCCGGTACGGCCCGGTGGCGTGCGCAGTGACGAGGATTACCTGCGCGATGGCACGCCGGCCGCGGCGTTGACCCTGCGCGTGCTGCGCAGCGGCGGCGACAAGGCGATGAGCGCCGACGCGTCGCGCGAAGCGGCCACCCAGGCCTGTGTGGCCGCCATCCACCAGACCCTGGTCGACGCCCGCGCCGGCAAGGCGGTGCTGCGTGGCCGTGCGCTGCAGCCGGGTGACATCGCCGTGCTGGTGCGCTCGCACCGCGAAGCGACGCTGGTGCAGCGCGCGCTGGCGGCAGTGGGCATACCGGCGGTGGCCGCCGGCAAGCAGAGCCTGTTCTCCACCAGCGAAGCGCGCGACCTGCGCACGCTGCTGCTGGCCCTGCTGCAACCGGCCGACGAAGGTCGCCTGCGTGCCGCCCTGGCCACCGTGCTGCTGGGCCAGCAGGCCAGCGCGATCGCCGGCATGGAGCGCGAGGGCGACCTGCAGCGCGCCTTCCAGGCGCAGCTGCTGCACTGGCGCGAACGCTGGCAGCGGGGCGGGCCGTTCGCGGTCATCGCCGATGTCTGCGCCGCACAGGGCGAACGCCTGCTGGCCCTGATCGACGGCGAACGCCGCCTGACCAATTACCTGCAGCTGGGTGAACTGCTGCAGGAAGCGTCCGCGCAGGCGCTGGGCATGCACGGCCTGCTGGACTGGCTGCAGGGCCAGATGGCCAACGCCGACCAGGACGACGAACAGCAGCTGCTGCGCCTGGAATCGGATGCGCGGCGCGTGCAGATCATCACCCTGCACAAGAGCAAGGGTCTGGAATACCCGCTGGTGTTCCTGCCCTTTGTCGGCATCGACGGTGGCGCGCCGAACACGGCGTCGCACTGCACGGTGCACCTGCAGGGCCAGCGCCAGCTGCACTGGAAGCTGGACAAGGACGAGGCCTGGGAAACCGCGAGCGGCCAGCGCGAACGCGAGCAGCGTGCCGAGGACGCGCGCCTGCTCTATGTCGGCCTGACCCGCGCCGAGCACGCGCTGTGGATCGCCATCGGCGATCTGGCCGGTATCGGCAAGACCCGCCTGGCCCCCCTGCTGGGCGACCTGCAGGCGCTGGGGGGGCATGCCGACGTGCACATCGACGACCGCGAGGCGGCGGCGCGACTGCCGCAGCTGCCGGCCGAACAGGAAGGCGCACTGCCCGACGTGCGCCGCCTGAACCGGCGCGTGCCGCATGACTGGTGGGTCTACAGCTTCACCCAGCTGGCCCATGCCGATGGCGGCGATGACATTGAAGCGGCCGCCACCGAGCTGCCGGCGCCGGCGGCCGACGAACCGGCCGGTGCGGAGTTGCCGCTGGAGCCGGCATTGCCGGAACCGGCAGCCGCCGAGGCCACGCCGCTGGACCCGCGCTTCATGGGCAGCCGCTTCGGCAATGTGCTGCACGAGGCACTGGAGCAGGTTGATTTCGCTGCCTGGGGCGGCTGGACACCGGGCCAGTCCGCGCCCGAGGGACAGGCCGACCTGCTGCGCAGGGCACTGCACGACGAAGGCTATCCCGACGAAGACCTGGACGACGGCGTGGCGGTACTGGTGCCCTTGGTCGGTCACACGCTCACCGTCGCGCTGCCCGAAGGCGGCCCGCTGCACAGCCTGGGCGAGGGCGAGCGTCGCGCCGAAATCGAATTCCACTTCGCCATCGAACCGACCGCCGTGCCGGCACTGCTGCAGCTGCTGCACGCCCACGGCATTTCCAGCGCGCGCCGCGGCTTCGGCCTGCGCCGCCGGCTGGAAGGGCTGATGACCGGCAAGATAGACCTGACCTATGTGCGCGACGGACGCTGGTACGTGCTCGACTACAAATCCAACCGTCTGCCGGGCTACAGCCCGGATCTGCTGCAGATCGCCATGCGCCACAGCGAATACGACCTGCAGGCGCTGATCTACACCGTGGCCCTGCACCGCTGGTTGCGTTTCCGCCTGGGCACGGCCTACGATTACGAGCGCGACATGGGCGGCATCCGCTACCTGTTCTGTCGCGGCCTGGATGCGGCCGGCCACGGGCTGCATGTGGACCGTTTTCCGTTCGCGCTGGTTGATGCGCTGGATGCATTGTTCGCCGGTGGCGAACAGGCCCAGGCCGAACTGGCCGCGCGTGCCCGTGGAGCCAGCGCATGAGCCTGCTGAAGGAACTGCACAAAAAAGGCCACCTGCGTACCCTCGACCACGCACTGGCCACCAGCCTGTTGCGGCTGCGCGACGACACGCCCGAGGCTGTGGCAGTGGCCGCCGCGCTGGCCTCGCTGGCGGTATCGCAGGGACACGCCGGCTTCGATCCGCAACAACCCGGTCGTCTGATCGAAGGCATCACGGCATGGCCGCCCGCGCAGCAGTGGCTGGCCCAGCTGCAGGCATCGTCGTGGGTGGCGCAGCCGGATGATCCGGGCGCCGTTGCCGATGAGGCGCCGCTGGTGCTGGAAAACGGCCTGGTCTACCTGCGCCGCTACCGCGAATACGAACGGCAGCTGGCGACCGGCCTGCAGCGCATCGGCCGGCATCCGCTGCCGGCACCGGACATGGCCGCGCTGGCGCCGCTGTTCGCGCGCCTGTTCCCGCAGGCCCTGCACGGCGAAGACCATCAGGCCCGCGCGGCCGGGGTGACCCTGCGCCATCCGCTGGCCCTGGTGACCGGCGGTCCCGGCACCGGCAAGACCACCACCATCGCCCGCCTGTTGCTGCTGCTGGCCGCACAGGCCCTGCAGGCCGGCCAGCCAGCGCCCGACGTGGTCCTGGCCGCACCGACCGGGCGTGCCGCCGAACGCATGGCCGAAAGCCTGCGCCTGGCCGTGCAGCGCCTGCAGGAAGCGGGCCTGGACCCAGCGCTGTGCGCAGCGCTGCCGACCACTGGCACCACCCTGCATCGCCTGCTGGGTGTCATTCCCGATTCGCCGCGTTTCCGCCACCACGCCGACACCCCCTTGCCGGTGGACGTGGTGGTGGTGGACGAAGCGTCGATGATCGACCTGCCGCTGATGGCCAAGCTGGTCGATGCCATCGCCGGCGGTACCCGCCTGATCCTGCTGGGCGACCCGGACCAGTTGCCCTCGGTGGAAGCCGGTGATGTGCTCAGCGCCATCCTGCGCGCCAGCGGTGATGGCACCGGCACCCACGCAGATGATGCGCACGCGCTGCACGGCGTGCTGGCTGCCGCCACGCTGCAACCGCAGGCGGCACCGCGCGCGTTCGCTGGCCGTCGCGTGCAGCTGCAGCGCGGCTACCGGCAGAGCGACGCACTGCAGCTGGCACCGCTGGCCCAGGCCGTGCGCGAGGGCGACAGTGCCGTCGCCCTGGCCCTGCTGCGTGGCGGCAGCCTGTCCGGCGTCAGCTTCCACGAGGGCGAGGCTGATCCCCTGCGCGGCCAGCGCGACCACCTGCTGTCGCACTGGCGCGCGCTGGCCGAAGCCGGAGATCCGGGCCGCGCGCTGCAGCAGGCCGGCCGCCTGCGCGTGCTGACCGCGCTGCGCGAAGGCCCGCAGGGCGCACGCGGCCTCAACACCCGCATCGAACAGCTGCTGGCCGGCAACACCCCCGGCTACTTCCAGGGGCGCCTGCTGCTGATCACCGAAAACAGCTACCGCCATCGCCTGTTCAACGGTGACATCGGCATCTGCCTGCGCGATGGCAGCGGCGCCATGGTGGCCTGGTTCCCCGGCGACACCGTCCAGCACCCACGCGCCTTCCACCCGGCCGCATTGCCCGCGCACGAAAGTGCCTTTGCCATGACCGTGCACAAGGCGCAGGGTTCGGAATTCGACGAAGTCTGGCTGCAGCTGCCGCGGCAGGACAGCCGCGTGCTCGCGCGCGAGCTCGTCTATACCGGCCTCACCCGCGCCCGCCAGCGCCTGCATGTGGCCGGCAGCGAAGACGTGCTGGCAGCCGCACTGAAGCGCCACGCCAGCCGCCTCGGCGGCCTGGCCTGGCGCCTCGGCGCTGAAGATGTGGCTGAAGCGCAGGCACGCATCGAGCAGCCTACGGTACAGGGCCAGCTGTTCTGAACCGGGGTCGGATCCCGTTCCCGACGCATGAGGCGCGGCCGATCATTATCAGGCCGACGCAGCCCCCGCGTCCGCCAGCCCCGGTGCAAACGCCTTCGCTTCCGGGAACAGCGCGAAGCGCAGGCCGATCAGGCCCATCAGCGCTTCATCGCGTGCCTTGCAGGCAGCCACGCCACCGACACGGCCCAGGGACGTATCCAGGCGCTCGCGCAGCGCTGCGGCCGCGGCAACCGGGCGGCGCGCGGCGACCTGCCGGCGATAGTGCGCCGAGATCTCTTCCAGGATGTGCTCGACTGCCTCACGGCTGCGCTCGGGCAGGTCCAGCCGGGCACGGCGCAGCTGCAGGATGTTCAGGCCGATGCGTGCTTCGTTGAGCATGTCCACCGAGGCGATGTCGCTGCCGTCCGGTGTCGCCGCCAGGCGCGGGGCGAGCAGGCCCAGCAGATCCAGCATGCGCGCGGCAAAGCGTTGGCGGTCCTGCTGGCCGCGCCCTTCGGCGGCTTCGGCCAGCGTGGTCCAACCCTGCCGCACCAGCCGGCGCGCGGTCCACTCGGCACCCACCGAACGGAACAGGCGGGTCATCACCACTGCAAAGCCAATGCCGATGAACATCGCGATCGACGAGTTGAGGAAGCTCTGGATGTTGGCGCTGTAGGTGTTCTGCAGGCTCAGCAACGCAGCCAGATTGACTGTCAGCGGCAGCGCGAACAGCGCACTCTTGGGATGATGCAGCAGCAGTCCCAGCGGCAGGAAGGCCACCGCCAGCACAAGCGCCAGCAGGCCGAAGTCGTGCACGGCCGGGAACACGCCGAACAGGAACACGCCGGCCGCCAGTGAAGCGACGATGGCCCACACCAGGAACGAGACCATGCTCGGCGCCGGGTCGTCCTGCGCGGCGAAGAACGCGGCCGTCACCGCGGCCATCATCGCGCCGTTGCCCCCGCCCTCCCAGCCCAGGCCGATCCACAGCACGCAGTAACTCATCAGTGCCACGCCGGCACTGAGCGCGGAAAACAGCGCCATGCCGTAGTCCACGTGCTTGTCGGTGGCCACGCGCTCGGTGCGGATGCGGTAATGCGCGCGGTCCAGCGGCGCGGTACCGTGGTCGATGGCGTGCTGCAGGGTGCGGCAGTCCTGCCACAGGTCCACCAGCTCCTCCAGGCGCAGCAGCAGGCTGGCCAGCTGCAGGTGCTGCAGGTCGTTGTCCACCCGCGGTTTCAGGGCACTGATTCGTGCGCGCAGGCGGGCGTAATCGCCGGCACTGGCAGGAGTATCGATCCAGTCGTGGATGTCATCGACCAGCCCCGGCAGCCCTTCCGGCAGCACCTGACCGTCGCTGCGTAATGCACTCAGGCGGTCGGCGATCGACGACAGCACCGGCAGCAACAGCAGCATGCGTTCGCGCAGGCGCTCCATCGACACCGCCGAACCGGCATGGCGCGGATCATCCCGGCGCAGGAATTCGATCAGTGCTTCGAACTGCACCAGATCGGCGGCCAGACGGTTGCGCGGTGCATGGGCACGGCCGCGCTCGAGGATCTGCCGGCACCACTGCGCCGCGTCCTCCATCCAGGTGCCGATGCGTACGCGCAGCATCGGCTGCACCGAGGCCGGGAACAGCAGCGAGGCAGCCAGCACCGCCACTACCGTGCCGAGGATGATCTCCTCGCTGCGCGCCACCACCGTGTCGAAGATGGTTTCCGGCGAGGTCACCGCCGGGAAGCCGATGAAGGCCGTGGTGTAGCCGGCCAGCAGGAACGCGTAGCCGCGCGGGCCACGATTGAGCAGGGCCAGGAACAGGCAGCCTGCCAGCCAGATCGACATCGCCGCGCTCAGCACCATCGGCGTTTCCACCAGCGCCGGCAGCACCAGCAGGGTGGCCAGGCCGGCCACCAGGGTGCCGACGATGCGGTACACGCCCTTGGCCCGGGTCGGGCCCAGCAGCGGCTGGCTGACGATGTACACCGTGCCCATCGCCCAGTACGGGCGCGACAGGTTGCCGGCCATGGCGATGTACAGCGCGGCCACTGCGGCCAGGTAGGTCTTGATCGAGAACAGCC
>JAFAFF010000065.1 GCA_023423605.1 Pseudomonadota bacterium | reverse complement strand
AGCCCGGGGGTCCGCTGCGTCCCCTGCGTCCGTGGGCAGCCCGGAAACCGTCGCCGATGCGGCCTGCGCGCCACGCAGCAATGCGTCGGTATCGGCCAGCGTGCGGGTGAGATACCAGTGCCCGTCGCGACGGGTCAGCGGAATCTGCAGGGTGATGGTCTTTCCGGCCAGCGGATACTGCAGGCCCACCAGGGCGTTGTCGCCCTGCAGCGACAGCACCTCGCCGGTTACCCCACGCAACGAGGCATCCAGGTCCAGCCCATAGCTGGCCAGCACCGCCTTCAGGGTGCCGATGAACGGCCCCAGCTGGCCCAGGCTGGTGACCATGCCCGCCTGGGCCAGCTGGGCATCATCGATGATTCCCGCTGTCCGGGCGGCCTCGACCAGCGCGGCGATGCTGGCGCGCGCGCGCGCGCGGTCGCTCAGCGGCGCCCCACCGGCCCATGCCGCCAGGGTTTCCACCACCTGGATGTAATGCGCCTGCTGGCTCGGCGTGTAGATCGTCTGATGACGCAGGTACTGCACCCCGAACAATCCCATCGACTGCGCCGCCTGGCGTACTGCCGCCGCCTGGCCGGCCAGCTGGCGGTCGAAGCTGCGCTGCAGTTGCTGGCTTGCCCCTTCCGACGACAGTGCCTGCAGCAGCGGCAGCAACTGCTCATGCAGGGGCAGTTCGGTCAGGGGCCAACGGCTGTGTCCCTGCGCCCAGGCCTGTTCCAGCCGGGTGAACTGGTCCGGCGGCACCGACGACCGGGCATAAGCGACCAGGTCGTTGTCGGCGATCGCCCGCGCCATCGCCTGCACCGCGGCCACCGGCTCGGCGGCCGGAATGGCAGGATCAGGTGCATCGCGGCGGCAGGCCGCCAGTGACAGCAGCGCCAGCGTACCGAAGGCCCATGCATGGCGCAGCCTGCGCCGGTTGATTGTCGACATCGTGGTTCGGACTCCCCAGACCGGTCTGCATCTTGACCGGTGATGCATGGCGGCAGCAAGACAGGGCCGTCCGTACCCCTGTAGTTGTTCCAAGCCATTGAATCACAAGGCAGGTGGGAAAGCGCGCGCAGGGGAGGCGGCAGATCCGGCAATCGCCTGATATCCGTGTAGGGCAGGTGCTGGCGCGATACTCCCTGCGCCGCCGGTCACAGCGGCGCTGGTCGAATGCGGCTGGGATGGAGGCGTCGACGGTGTGTCGACGCTGCGGAGATCGATCATGCGCACCTTTTTTCCTCTGGCGACGGCCGTGTTCCTGGCCCTGCCCGCGGGCCCGGCCATCGGCGCCGACGACACCACGCGCTCGTCGGTCAGGCCGTTGATCGTCGGCGGTATCGATGTACCCGACGGGGGCTACCCGTTCCTGGTCAGCGTCCAGCGATTCTCGCTGGGCTCGACGCCCCTGCAGCGGCACTGGTGCGGCGGCACGCTGATCTCGCCATCGTGGGTGCTCACCGCCGCCCACTGCGTCTATAACGAAAAGGACACGTTCGGCGTGCGGGTGGGACAGACGCAGCTGGACGACGGGTCGGGAAAGACGATCCCCGTGACCGGTGTCCATATCCACCCCACCTACGCATCCTCCCGGAAGGCGGATGTGGCCCTGTTACGGCTGGCGACACCGATCACCGATATCGAGCCGGTACGGCTGCCGGGAGCCGAAGGCAGTGGTTACGAGCAGGAGGGCCGTCTGCTGGACGTGGCGGGTTGGGGAGACCTGAGCGAGGGCGGCAATCGTCCCGCGCGCATGCAGGAAGTCAGCGTGCCATTCATACCCGTCAGCGAGTGCCAGCGACAGTATGCCGGGCGTTCGCCCGTGCATGGCCAGCTGGAAATGTGCGCCGGACGTGGCGGCCAGGATTCCTGCTTCGGCGATTCAGGCGGTCCGCTGTTCGTCAGAGCGGCTGACCGCGGCTGGATCCAGCTGGGCGTGGTGAGCTGGGGCTTCGGCTGTGCGCGCGAAGGCTCGCCGGGCGTCTATGCACGGCTGGCATCAGCGGAGATCGACGCCTTCATCCAGCGCATCGTGGGCACGCCCTGAGCAGCGTATGGAGCAGAGCGCGGACGTGAGCCGTGCTCTGCCGGCGCATCAGCGGGCCCGCGTTCCCCGGATCTCGTCCTGGATCGCGCGGGCGGCGGCGACCGGATCGGCCGCCAGGCGGATCGGCCGGCCGACCACGATGGCATCGGCGCCATCGGCGAAGGCCTGGGCCACGCCCACGGTGCGTTTCTGGTCATCGCCCACTGGTCCACCGGGACGGATGCCCGGGCAGACGATGGAAAAGCCCGCCCCCGTGGCCGCGCGGATCGGCGCGGCTTCCTGGCCCGAGGCGATCACGCCATGAATGCCGGCGTCGCGGGCGGCCAGCGCACGCTCCACCACCACCTCCACCGGTTCGCGGTCGATGCCCATCCGTGCCAGGTCGTCGCGGCCCATCGACGTCAGCACCGTCACCGCCAGCAGGCGCATGTCGGCACCGGCCACCGCGGCGCAGGCCTCCATCATCGCCGGATGCCAGCCGTGGATGGTGCAATAGCTCACCGGCCACTGCGACAGACGCTTGACCACCGCCGCAGCCGTGGCCGGGATGTCGAAGAACTTCAGGTCCACGAACACCCGCTTGTCGCGCTGTGCCAGCGCGTCCAGCACCTGGAAATACTCGCCGGATGCCAGCAGTTCCATGCCGATCTTGTAGAACGACACGCTGTCGCCCAGACGGTCGACCCATTCCAGCGCCTGCAGGCGATCGGGAACATCCAGCGCGAAGATCAGGCGCTCGTCATCGCGCAGCGGCAGCGGGGTGCGGCTCACGGCGCGTAATCCAGCGCGGCCCGCTTGGCATCGTGACGGGCCTTCCACGGCTGGCTGTAGTCGTTGTTGAACTGCGCCGGCTCCCAACCACCGTAGGTCGGGTTGGGCAGCATCCACCAGCGTTCACCGAACCAGTCGTGGTACTGCTCCAGCAGCGCCGCACGGCCGTCCGGCGTATTGGCGGTCACTTCCACGAAATCGCCCATCTGGTCGCCGAACTGCATCAGCACGCGGTACTTCTGCCCGGCCAGGCGGCGGCGGCAGTTCTTCTCGCTGCCCGCCTGCTCACAGCCCGGCACCACGGTGCCCAGGCCAAGGAACACGCTGTCATCGGCCACCGGCAGGCCGACCGCACGCAGGTTGGCCAGCGTGGCCTCCTTCAGGTGAACCGCACGGTTGGAGATATACAGCAGGGTCACGCCCTTTTCGTTGGCGGCACGGGCGAAATCGACCACGCCCGGCACCGGCCGGGCCTTCTTCTCGGCCACCCACTGGTCCCACGACATTTCGTCGTACTCCTTGCCGTCGCGCACCAGCCGCGCCTGGTAAGGCGAGTTGTCGAGCACGGTCTCATCCAGGTCCAGCACCACGGCCGGCTTCAATCCCTTGGCATCGTTTCCGCGCTCTTCGGGCACCAGCGCATCCCAGTGGGCTTCCTTCAGGGCGATATCCAGCTTGTCGGCGGCAGCCCGATAGGTCTGTTCCGCGCTGGCCTTGTATTCCTCGGCCCGTTGCACCCACAGCACCGCGTTCAGGTTGTCGTCTCCGCTGGCGGCCGCGGCGGCTTCGGCGGTAGCCGGCGCAACGGCCGGGGCGGGCGTCTCCACGCGCTTGCAGGCGGACAGGCCGATCAATGCCACGGCAAGCAGGGACATCGGCAGGGGGGCGATACGACAACGCATGGGCTTCACCTTGTACAGAACCGCGCCATTCTAGCGACAAACCTGCCGGACACAGCCGCTATGCTTGCAGGCTGACCGTCTTTCCTGTCTGGAGCCCGCCATGACCGATCCCGCCGATGCCCGTGTCCGCCCCCTGCTGGATGCAGCGCAGGCACGCCTGCTGGGCTGCCTGGTGGAGAAGGAAGCGACCACGCCGGACACCTATCCGTTGACCGTCAACGCGGCGCAATCCGCGGCCAACCAGAAGACCGCGCGCGAACCGCTGATGAACCTTGCCGCCGGCGATGTCCAGCACGCATTGCGCCAGCTGGAAACGATGGGCCTGGCCCGCCAGCACTTTTCCTCGCGCGCGGATCGCTACGAACATCGCCTGCAGGCCGCCCTGGACGTGACCCGGCAGCAGACCGTGCTGCTGGCGCTGCTGCTGTTGCGCGGACCACAGACACTGGGCGAACTGCTCGGCCGCAGCGAGCGCCTGCACCGTTTCGCCGATGCCGACGAAGCCCGGCATGCCGTCGAGCGGCTGCAGCAGCGCGATCTGGTGGTGACCCTGCCGCGCGCCGGTGGCCAGCGCGAAGACCGTTACATGCACCTGCTGTGCGGCGAAGTGGATGGCCCGGCACTGGCAGCGAAATTCGCCGGCACGGCATCGTCACCGGCGCCCGATCCGGGCCTGGCCGAACGCGTGGCGCTGCTGGAAGCGGCGGTGGCCGAACTGCAGGCCGAGCTGGCGGCGTTACGCACGGCCTGATTCACGCCACTGGTCTCAGCCTGCTCCCGGCGTGGCGAACAGGCTCACCCATGCTTCGCTGCCGGGCAGCTGGATCAGGCCGCGCTGCTGCATGCCCAAGCCACGCAGGATCGCCGCCGATGCGATGTTGTCGGCGTCGGTGATGCCGTACAGATCGGACAGCCCAAGACGTTCGCGCGCATGCTCGAACACCGCGCGCGCCGCCTCGCGGCCATACCCCTGCCCTGCGTGGGCCGCCAACAGCGCATAGCCGATGTCCGGTCCTGGCAGGCCGTCGCGGCGGACCAGGCCGGCATTGCCCAGCCAGGCACCATCGCTCCTGCGTTCCACCGCGTACATGCCGTAGCCATGCAGTGCATAGCTGGGCAGCACGCGCAGGGCGATGTACTCGCGTGCCTGCGCCTCGTCGCGCACGCCGCGGTCGCCGATGAACCGCAGGAAGCCGGGATCGTTGAGCAGCGCGAGCATGCATGCCGCGTCCCTGCCCGCATCGATGGGCCGCAAGCGCAGGCGTTCGCTCTGTATGGGATGCACGTGCAGGACTCCAGGGAAAACCATCCCGATTGTGCAACGTCGCGCCGGGCCGTGCCCGGCCCAGCCGTCAGTCGAACAGGGCCTGGATGGCGGCCAGCCCGGCGCTGGCCCGTTCCTTCTTGCGTGCTGCATCGGCCACCGGATCGGCGCCATCGCGCTGGATCTCCTCGGCGGGAATTTCGTCGAAGAACCGGCTGGGCTTGAGCCGGATGTGTTCGCCGAACTTGCGCGTCAGCTTGCTGTAGCTCATCCACAGCTGCACCTTGGCGCGGGTGATGCCCACGTACAGCAGGCGGCGCTCCTCCTGCAGGTTGCCCTCGTCCAGGCTCACCTGGTGCGGCAGCACGCCATCCTCGCAGCCCACGATGAACACATAGGGGAACTCCAGCCCCTTGGACGCATGCAGGGTCATCATGCGCACCTGGTTGCCGCCGTCGTCCTTGTCGTTGCGCGACAGCAGTGCCAGCTGGCCGGCCAGGTCCGCGGCGGTGGCACCACGCGGGCCACCTTCGAACCACTGTGCCAGTTCTTCGATGTTGTTGGCCCGGCGCTGGTAGCTCGCTTCCTCCTTGGCCTGCTGGCGCAGCTCACTGAGCAGCCCGGATTCCCTGGCCACCCGGCGGATCATGTCGCCTGACGAAACCTCGCGCAGCTGCGCGCGCAGATCGCGCAGGATGTCGGTGAAGCGCGCCAGGCTGTTGGCCGCACGCGGCGGCAGCTGCTGCAGCGCGCCGATGGCTTCGGCCGCCTGCGCCATCGGCATGCCCTTTTCCGAAGCCAGCTCGGCCAGCCGGGCCAGCGTGCCGGCACCGACATCGCGCCGCGGCGCCTGTACCGCGCGCATGAAGGCGGTATCGTCATCCGGGTTCACCAGCAGGCGCAGCCACGCCAGGGTGTCCTTCACCTCCTGGCGTTCCAGGAACACGGTGCCGCCGGAAAGGTGATAGGGCACCTGCGCCAGCTGCAGCGCCTTCTCCAGCGGCCGCGACTGGAAATTGCCGCGGAACAGGATGCAGAAATCGCCCCACGGCACCCGGCGCGACTGCGCGATGAAGGCGATCTCGGCGGCGACCTTTTCTGCTTCGTGTTCGCTGTTGCGGCACTCCCACACGCGGATGCGCTCGCCGTCGGCCTGGTCGCTCCACAGCTTCTTCAGGTGTTCGTGCGGGTTGTTGGCGATCAGCGCATTGGCCGCGCGCAGCACGCGGTTGGAACACCGGTAGTTCTGTTCCAGCTTGATGATCTGCAATGCCGGATAGTCGCAGGCCATCTGCTGCAGGTTTTCCGGGTTGGCGCCACGCCATGCGTAGATGGACTGGTCGTCGTCGCCCACGCAGGTGAAGTTGCCACGCTCGCCGGCAAGCTGCTTCAGCAGCCGGTACTGGGCATCGTTGGTGTCCTGGCACTCATCCACCAGCAGGTAGCCGATGCGTTCGCGCCAGGCCAGCGCGATCTCCGGGTTGTCTTCCAACACCTGTACCGGCAGCCGGATCAGGTCGTCGAAGTCCACTGCATTGAAGGCGGTCAGGCGCAGCTGATAGCGTTCGTAGACGCTCGCCGCTTCCTTCTCGCGGTTGCTGCGCGCCGCGCGCAACGCCTGCTCGGGCGACAGGCCGGCATTCTTGGCACGGGAAATCAGGTTCCTGACATCATCGATGTCATCCGGCCTGGCACCGTGCATCAGGTCCTTGATCTGCGCGTTGCTGTCGTCGGAATCGAAGATGGAAAAACCGCGTTTCAATCCCACCGCGGCATGTTCGATCTGCAGGAACTTCAATCCCAGGGCGTGGAAGGTGCAGATGGTGACCTCCTCGGCATCCTGGTCGCGCAGCCGCCTGGCGACGCGCTCGCGCATCTCCTTGGCCGATTTGTTGGTGAAGGTGATCGCCGCGATACGGCGGGCGGGATAGCGCCCGCAGCCGATCAGGTGGGCGATCTTTTCCACGATCACGCGCGTCTTGCCGCTGCCGGCGCCGGCCAGCACCAGCAGGGGGCCTTCGACGTGCAGCGCTGCAGCGCGTTGGGGAGGGTTGAGACCATGCATGAGCCAGCGATTGTAACGGCCACCCTTGGCCCGTGACAGGCCACCGCTGCGGCCCCTGCTGAATGATGGCATCCTCGGCGCATACCACAGGAGGTGACCCATGAATCTGCTGAAACCGTGCCTGGCTGCCGCGCTGGCACTGGCCGCCGCTGCCATCCCCGCCCAGGCCGAAGAGGTCCCGCTTTCATTGCAGGAACATGCGGTGATCAGTTCGCCGGCCTATCTGAAGGCGCACCCGGACCTGCGCTACCGCCAGCTCGGCCTGGAAGCGGTGGAGCGCAACCGGCCGGAGGATGCGCGCCGCTATTTCCAGCTCGGCGCCCGGCATGCCGACAAACTGTCCCAGGCACTCATGGCCGAGCTGTTGTGGAATGGCAGGGGCGGCCCGGCTGATCGCGCCCTTGCCTACGCGTGGATGGATCTGGCCGCTGAACGCGGCACGCAATGGCTGCTGGTGCGCCGCGAACAGTACTGGGCGGCGCTGGACGATGCCGAGCGCGAGCGCGCGGTCCGTGAAGGCGGAAAGCTCTACGCCGACTATGGCGACCCGGTGGCCAAGCCCCGCCAGGACCGCGAAATGCGCCGCAACATGGGCGAGATGACCGGCAGCCGTACCGGTGCGCTGGGCGCGATGACGGCCATGCAGGTGCGCTACAACGGCCAGATGGTGAAGGTGGTGCCGGAGGTCTATTACGCCGAGCGCCTGTGGCAGCCCGAGGCCTACTGGAAATGGCAGGATGAGCAGCTGCAGGCCGTCGACCGCGCCGCCGTCGACGTCGGCGCACCGGCGTCGTTGCGCGACGACTGACGCGGTCTGCAACCGCTAGAATCCGTCGATGGCCAAGCTCTATTTCTACTACTCGGCGATGAATGCCGGAAAGACCACCACGCTCCTGCAGAGCGCCCACAACTATCGTGAGCGCGGCATGCGCGTGGCCATTCTCACGCCACGGCTGGACAACCGTGCCGGCAGTGGCGTGGTGGCGTCCCGGATAGGGCTCAAGGCCGATGGCATGCCGTTCGAGCGCGACAGCGACCTGCAGCGGCTGGTGGCCGGGAACATCGCCGCACACGGGCCACTGGGCTGCGTGCTGGTGGACGAGGCTCAGTTCCTCAGCCGCGCGCAGGTCTGGCAGCTCAGCGAGGTGGTCGATCAGTTGCACATTCCGGTGCTGTGCTACGGGCTGCGCACGGATTTCCGCGGCGAGCTGTTCGAGGGCAGCCAGTACCTGCTGGCGTGGGCCGATGAGATGCAGGAGATCAAGACCATCTGCCACAGTGGCAAGAAGGCCACGATGACCGTGCGCGTGGATGACCATGGCCATGCCGTGCAGGATGGCCCGCAGGTGGAGATCGGCGGCAATGATCGTTACGTGTCGGTAAGCCGCGCCGAATTCAAGAAGATCACCCGCGGCGAAGGCCGCATCGAGCCGGTGCAGCCCAGCCTGCCGTTGTGAAGCCTGCCGGGCACCTCCGTCAGTACAAGGTGCGTTCCGGTGCGCCGGCCGGCGGCGGACTGTACTGGTACAGCCAGGTTTCGGTCAGCGTCCTGCCACCGCTACGCAGGAACAGGCGGATGTCGATCTGCTGCATGCCCTCGTCCGGCGGCACCAGGTCGAACATCGCCCGATAGCCGTCGATCTCCCGCAGCGGCCGTGCCGAGACGATCTCCACCCGGCCACGGCTGGTTTCCACCACCGCCTCCACCTCGGCCGTGTCGATCAGCGCGGCCAGTTCGCCACCGGCGAAATCCA